>CAUUJQ010000040.1:0-8257 GCA_963545445.1 uncultured Veillonella sp.
GTAAAACCTATAAAGAGTTGGAAGGGATGGGGACTACTGCGGTGGTCGCATACCTACAAGACTCTACCTTATATTGGGCCCATGTGGGTGATAGCCGGCTCTATCATTATGATGTGACTGGCTTGCAACGGTTGACCAATGATCATTCTATGGTGCAACAATTAGTGGAAGCGGGAACGATTACGGAAGAAGAAGTAATCAATCATCCGAAGCGAAATATGCTGACAAGGGCGATTGGAGTGTATGACAAGGTAGAAGTAGATACGGGTATGGTTGAGGTTCATGAGAATGAACGCATCTTACTATGTAGCGATGGTTTATCTGGTTATATTGAAGAGTCTCGTATTGCAGAGGTACTTTCAGAAGAATCTAATGAAAGTAGAACTCTCGAAGATTTAGTGCAACTCGTCTATGACGCGGGGGCACGGGATAATGTAACAATCGTACTTGGTCGTATATAAAGAGGTGACTTATGGATAGACATACATTAGTGGGATTGGTCTTTGATCATCGCTATGAAGTACAAGAGAAAATTGGCATTGGTGGTATGGCCGATGTGTATCGGGGTAAGGATACACTATTGGGCAGACCGGTGGCGATTAAAATATTGCACCAAAATTTTGGCAGTGATCAAGACTTCGTAGCTCGCTTTAAACGAGAAGCGCAAGCAGCGGGTAAATTGAATCATCCAAATGTGGTGAGCATGTATGACGTAGGCTATGATCAAGGCTTTCACTATATTATTATGGAATACGTTGCAGGTTGTACGTTGAAAGAATACATTCAGCATCATTCTCGCGTAACCATTCAAGAAGCGGTGAAAATCACCATTGCCATTGCAGAAGGCTTGGAACATGCACATATGATGGGCATTGTCCACTGCGATGTGAAACCACATAATATTTTGATTACGGAAGCAGGCCGTGTGAAAGTTACTGATTTTGGCATTGCTAGAGCCATCAATTCAGCGGCCACAATGATGTTCACAAATTCCGTGATGGGCTCAGCACATTATATTTCTCCAGAACAAGCCAATGGGAAACCGATTAATGTGAGCACAGATATTTATTCCCTAGGCGTTGTTCTTTATGAATTGTTAACTGGAGAAGTTCCATTTAGAGGAGAAAATCCGGTTAGCGTGGCCTTGCAACATGTGAAAAATAGAGTGATTGCGCCGCGCATTAAAAATAGTTTGATTCCACCACAATTAGAACAAGTGGTATTAACAGCTTTGGAAAAAGAACCGGGCAAACGATTTGGATCTATTTCAGAAATGATTCAAGCCTTGCGCATGTCCTTAGGGTATCGCGGTGGTACCTCGGCAAGACCGATGCAACATGATTTTGCTACACAAGTATTGCCTCCTTTGGAAGAAGAAGTGATGGAGGAAGAGGAAGAACGTCAAGAAGGCTTATTGAGTAAATTGGGCAGTTTACCGCAAAAATACATTATCGGTGGCGCTGTCTTTGCGTTTATATTAGCATTCTTGTGGGCATTTTTAAGCTTTGGTAATTTCTGGAGTAACTCCACCGTAGATGTGCCAAATGTGGTGGGTAAACAATTGAGTGTAGCCACACGGTTGTTGGAAGAACGACATCTACGTGTGTCTAGTTCGGAAGTGACCAATTCCGATGTCCCAGCGGGGCAAGTCATTTCACAGAGCCCAGAACCCGGTGAGACGGTAAAAGAACAGCGAATGGTACATTTAGTAGTCAGCAAAGGTGCTGGTGACATTACCATTCCAGATTTACAGGGTATGAGCTTTGATCAAGCTAGAGAAAAACTGAAAGCATTAGGCTTATCCATCGGTAAAATCTCCTATACTAGTGATACTAGCAAGGATGATGGAGTGGTAGTCAGCCAAGGATTGCAAGCGGGTGGTAAAGCTTCTAAAGGTGCCACTGTAGATATTACGATTAATCAAACTAAGTCGACTATGGTGGAAATTCCTAATGTGGTTGGTATGACTATTAAAGAAGCGAAAGAAGCCTTAGGTAATTTAGGGTTAAGCATTAGTAAAATCTCCGGTTCCAACGAAGATACGGCGGTAGTGTCCGCTGTGAGTCCAGCACCAGGGTCTTCAGTAAAACGAGATGAAAGCGTGACCTTAGTAGGTCAGCCAAAAGACGGCAAGAAAGAAACCAATAAATCAGGGGACACAACAAAAGGTACCGTAGATATTACAGTTCCAAGTGGTCGCAGTGCACAACAAGTAAAAATTGTGCTCATCGATGATGAAGGTGGCCGTGTTGTCTATGATGGCAGCAATGCTCCAGGGGACCGCATCATTAAAAATGTATCTGGTACAGGTAATGTGCGAGTTCAAATTTATTTAAACAATGCATTAGTGCAAGAGCAATCCTTATAGGAGATACGATGAAACAAGGTGTTGTGATTAAAAATATGAATGGCTACTTTTACGTGCAAACACCAAGTGGTGAGGTGCATGAGTGTAAAGTGCGTGGGCGATTAAAAAAGGACCGGTACTCTTTATTAGTCGGCGATACGGTGACCATTACGGATGATGGTTGGATCGATGGTATTGAAGAGCGCAGAAATTCTCTGCGCCGCCCTGCCATTGCCAATATTGACCAAGTGATGGTAGTCGTAGCTGCCAGGGAACCAGATATTCATCCCTTGCTATTGGACCGGTTATTGGTGATGGTCCATCATAGTGGGATTCCTCCTATTTTAGTCATCAATAAATATGACCTACATACAGAGGATACCCTAGCCTTACAACAGGTTTATGAAAGGATAGGATACAAAGTTATCTGCACCTCTACCTATACAGGGGAGGGTATAGAGGAACTGCGTCAGGCCTTGCATGGTCACATCAGTGCCTTTGCAGGTCCCTCCGGTGTGGGTAAAAGCAGTTTGCTCAATGCCGTAGATCCTAACTTTGCATTCCAAACAGGGGCTGTGAGCGATAAGATTAAGCGAGGCCGTCATACAACGCGCCATGCGTCCTTATATAGCTTAGATGAAAGTTCCTTTATTATGGATACGCCGGGATTTTCTGCCTTAGAACATACGGGTATGACAATGGAAGATCTCATCGATGCCTTCCCAGAGTTTAGGGACTATGATGGGGGCTGCAAATTCAGTCCTTGCTCTCACAGTCACGAACCGGTTTGTTCTGTAAAAGAAGCCTTAGAGAGTGGTCATATTAGTCAACAACGGTATCAATCCTATTTGACCATAAAATCTGAAATTGAAGACCAAAGGAGACGATAAGATGATTCAAATTGCACCTTCCATGCTATCAGCAGACTTTTCCAATTTACGAGAAGACATTCGCACCATTGAAGATGGAGGAGCCGACTTACTTCACATCGATGTGATGGATGGACACTTTGTGCCGAACTTAACCTTCGGAGCCCCAGTGGTAAAAGCTTTGCGCCCTCATACATCACTGCCTTTCGATGTGCATTTAATGGTGGAAAATCCAGGAGATTATGTAGAAGAATATGCTAAGATTGGCGTGACGTATTTTACCTTTCACTGGGAAGCTGTGCCACACGCACATCGATTGATTCAAGCGATTAAAGCGAAGGGTATGAAAGCAGGCGTTTCCTTAAACCCATCCACACCAGTATCCTTATTAGAAGATATAGCGGAAGACTTAGATTTAATCTTAATTATGAGTGTTAACCCAGGTTTCGGGGGACAATCTTTTATTCATAACGCGGTCAAAAAAGTAAAACAAGCACGACAATTGCTGGATTCCGTAGGGAATACACAAGCTGTAGTAGAAGTAGATGGTGGTATTAACTTAGAAACAGCGCCTTTGGTACGTGAAGCAGGAGCTACACTGTTAGTAGCAGGATCTGCCGTTTTTGGGGCTCCCGATCGTGCTGATATGATTCGTAAACTACGAGGCTAATATGATTCGTGTTGGAACAGATATTATAGAGATTCACCGCATGGAAATGGCGATGCAGCGCGAGAGTTTTCTGCGTCGTGTGTTTACAGAATATGAACGAAACTATGCATGGGGACGGAACAAACAGGCAGCTTCCTCCTTTGCGGGTATCTTTTCTGCTAAGGAAGCCTGCGTGAAAGCATTAAGTACAGGATTTCGCTATGGCTCCTGGCAGGATATAGAAATCACACACGATGCCTGGGGAGCACCGGTGCTGACCTGTAAAGGGTATTTCCGTGAGCAGATGAAAGCCTTAGGGTATGAAACCATACAAGTCTCTATTAGCCATTGTCGTGAATATGCGACAAGTACCGTGATTATATATTAGAGGATAGACCTATGCGACTATTAACACCAAAGCAAGTTAACATGGTAGATCAATATATTGAAAGTTTAGGACTTCCAATATCTCATTTGATGGAACATGCAGGACGATCTGTGTTTAAGGTCGTACAGAGATATATACAAGAAGGTAAGGGTACTAAGGGCGTTTTATTTCTTTGTGGTATCGGCAATAACGGTGGTGATGCTTTAGTGGCAGCTCGCTTGTTAGCAGAAGTGCCTGAAGTGACTATCTATGTTGCTTTATTAGGAAATCCAGAAGAAGGCTCTCCTTTATTTCAGCAACAATGGAAGGTGGTAAACACCCTAGATGATATTACTATTAGGATTGTAACTGATGCGATGATACAGTCTAGTGGGAATCTAATCCCTTCCCATGTATTACGGAATGTAAGCATTGTGGTGGATGGTGTGTTTGGCACTGGCTTTCACGGGTTCTTGTCAGAACCGATAACATCTATTTTTGACCAATGTAAAGAATGGCGTTCGCATAGTGATACACGAACATGTATTGCCATCGATATTCCGAGTGGTGTCAATGGATTAACTGGATATGCGGATTTTTCTGCATTCAGAGCAGATGAAACCATTACATTGTTAGCTCCCAAAGTGGGCATGCTTTTCTATCCGGGAAGAGAACGTGTAGGAAAGTTGAGTATAGGCAGTATCGGATATCCATTTCCGCATCAGGGCTTATGGGAATCAGAGCATAATTGGCCTGTAATTTATTGGAATAACGCAGAATCCTTGCATGTAGAGCCTCGTTCTCCCATTGCCCATAAAGGAACCAATGGACACGTCTATATTGTCGGTGGTTCTCCAGGAATCTATGGAGCCCCCATATTAAGTGCTGAAGGAGCCTTACGTAGTGGAGCTGGAAAAGTAACGATTATATCTAGAACGGACGAGTTAGATGCATTGCGGTCCTTGAGTCGCCCTGAGATGATGATTCGTGATAGCAACGATGTAGAACGATTAGATGGACATAGCACAGTCGTTATTGGTCCGGGTGGTGGTAGAAGTAATCGTGATAGGAACCATTTACTGCAATGGATGCAATCTATTACGCATAACCACATGGTCATCGATGCAGACGGGCTAATGGCGATCGCTAGTGATCTATCCGTGTTAAAACAGTGCTCAGCCACATTAGGTAAAGAAGAGCGTGCACTTGTCTTAACACCGCATTTCGGCGAATTTTCTGAACTCACAGGAATACATATAAGAGAACTCTGTGATGATCCTATTGGATATGCTAGAGCATTTGCAGAAGAGTACCGCGTGTATGTAGTGCTCAAAGGGCAACCCACAATTCTTGCCACTCCATTTGATGCGGTTTACGTAACAACAACAGGTAATCCCTATATGGGTACAGGCGGTATGGGTGATGTATTAGCGGGTGTCATTGGTTGTATGCTAAATCAAAGTCTAAACCCTATGAATGCTATGAAAGCTATTAATGTTGCTATATACGCACATAGTCGTGCTGGAGATCTAGCCCTAGATGATCTTGGTCCAGGCTTTACTCCTACAGAGGTAGCACAGCGAATTGGTCGTGTACTACGAAGCATAGATGGATACAAGCAGGATCTAACACTGTAATAACGTTGTAATACATAGAGGTTAGAAAGTACTTACATATGAAAAAAACAATATATAAATATTTACTCTTGTTAGGTATGTTGGTGGTAGCACTACTAAGTCTAGTAGGCTGTGGAAAAGAACTTTCACAGGTGAATGCAAATGTTGCCAAGACAGAAGTGAGTCAATCTACGCAAGCACCAACGGGAACCATGAAAGTCCATGTATTGGATATTGGACAAGGCGATGCTATTTTAATCCAAGTAGGGGATACATTTTCCATGATTGATACAGGAGATATAGAACATCGACCTCAAGTGGTGGCATTATTAAAAAAATATGGCGTCACAGAGTTAGAGAATGTGATTTTAACACATCCCCATGCGGATCATATTGGGGGTTTTTACGCTATAGCTAAAGCCATTCCCATTAAACATGTTTATGATAATGGTATCGACATAGACAGTGGTACGTACCGTACCTATTTGAAGATGATTGAAACGAAACATATCCATCATGAAACGCTCCACAAAGGAGACCGCTTAGATTTTGGCAATGGTGCCTATTTTGAAGTCTATGCCCCTTGGGTAGGAGAAGTACTGAGCGACAAAAAAGGCCAAGTGCATCAAAATAACAACTCCATTGTTGGTAAATTGACCTTTGGCAAATTCTCTATGCTCATGACAGGAGATGCGGAAAAAGAAGAAGAAGCACGCCTCATTAAAGAACAAAATACGAAGATGTCTAGTAAAGTGTTGAAAGTAGGCCATCACGGTAGTAATGGATCTAGTGAAAAAGACTTCATTCGCTCTGTGCGACCAGAAGCTGCGGTTATCTCCGCTGGCTTACACAATTCCTATGGACATCCGGGGGTGAAAGCGATGGAACGACTTTCACAGGAACAGGTAGACATTTATCGTACAGATACGATGGGAACGGTCACCATACGAACTGATGGTAAGACCTATGATATTCGAACAGAACGATAAGGGAATATACCTTTCAGATTTATTAGAATTGCGGTATAATTTACGTAGCAAGTATGCATTAGAAACTGTGTAAACAAGTAGGAACAATAATTATGAATATATGTGTAACAGGGGGAGCTGGGTTTATTGGCTCTCACTTAGTAGATCGATTAATTGAAGAAGGACATAGGGTGCTAGTCATCGATAACTTAAGCAGTGGGGTACGCGAATTTGTAAACCCTAAGGCGGAATTTATGGAACTAGATATACGAGATACTAGCATTGTAGATGTGTTTCAACAATTCAAACCAGACTATGTCTTTCATGAGGCTGCGCAAACGGTGGTATCAGAATCCATGGTCAATCCATCGGAAGATTGCGATATCAACCTGATGGGATTGTTGAATTTACTGCAGGCCTCTGTGAAAGTAGGAGTCAAAAAATTCCTCATGCCTTCCTCTGCTGCTGTGTATGGCGATTTAGAGGAGATGCCGCTCACGGAGAACATGATGGGAATTCCACGGTCTTGCTATGGTCTGACGAAATTGACCACAGAAGGCTATTTAAGAATCTATGAAGAATCCTTTGGATTGCCGTACATTTGTTATCGGTACTCCAATGTGTACGGCCCTCGTCAAGGCAATGGCGGAGAAGGTGGCGTGATTAGCATCTTCTGCGAACAAGTAGCCAAGGGAGAGGGGATTACCATTTTTGGAGATGGGGAGCAAACGCGTGACTTTGTCTACGTCGATGATGTAGTGGAAGCCAATCTGCTAGGTCTCGGTAATGATGTGACAGGCATCATCAATGTAAGTACAGAAACAGGTATCTCTGTGAATGCTTTAATTGATACATTAGAAACGATTGCAGGTGTCCGTGTGACACGGGACTACCAAGAAGCTCGTATAGGAGATATTAAACATTCCTTATTGAGTACTGAAAAAGCAAGAAACGTATTAGGCTATGCGCCTAAATGGAACTTATCACAAGGATTAGAAAAAACATACGACTATGTGAAACAGAATAGATAACAGCATAGGAGCTTTGTCAGAGGCAAAGCTCTTTGTTGTTGAGGAGGAATTATGCAAATTAATGCAGCCGTATTAGAAGTGTTCGATTTTACATCTTCTATGCCAGCCTATTCAGACTTTCCTATGGAAATTGATGGGCCAGAAATACAGAGTTATTTAGAAATGCATGTGATGAAAGCCCTACAAGATCCGGGGGCACGGACAGGATATATCTCTGAACAAACGCCGTGGGGACGAAAAATTAAACAATTTGCTGACAAGGAGATAAGCCTTGTGGAGTTCGGTCGAGAACTAGGAGAAACGTTATTTACCTACATGGCACAAGCCATGGATCCTTGCGTGTTGGATATGATTGTCTGTGACGCTCAAGGAGAGCAACCGTACCTTTGCATTCTTCTCTGCAAAGCCCA
>CAUUJQ010000041.1:0-8144 GCA_963545445.1 uncultured Veillonella sp.
TCCTTGATGTATGTGGCAGAACATTATTTGGGCATGACTGTGGAACATCGTGAAGTGTATAAAGAAGAGTTGAAAGACTTCGCTGAATGTGGTCTTTGCGGTACAGCGGCTGTTATTTCTCCTGTTGGTATGGTACATACAAAAGAAGAAGATATCTTTTTCCCAAGCGGCATGGATGAAATGGGCCCAACATTGACAAAATTGCGCGAAACATTGCTTGGCATTCAACATGGTGAAATCGAAGCACCAGAAGGCTGGATTGTTCGCATCGTATAATAGAATACTTTTACAATGACGTAAACGCATGGTTACCCTAGGGTAGCTGTGCGTTTTCTTGTATAGTAAACATATATGTAGTATAAAGGTAGGTCATCTACAGCGTACAAAGTTTATGATATGTGCTGACAGGGATGAATTTGTTAAGAATACATGTATACATGATGGATATGTATTGAAAAATACTATAATTTTTGCTAGTATAGTATACAGTTCTATATTCTATAGAATAAAAACTATATTTTGTGAGTATTATGAAATGTAGTTACTGATTATTATAAGAGGCTAATTCTTTACAGAGTGAGCATATAGTAGGTGAATGCTAATACAGCATGTAGCCGAACTACTGTGAAGTACAGTCAGTTGACATATGAATTAGAACTTTCAGATTGTGTATACCTAGTGTTAAGTACGCTAGTGTAGTGATAGAGAGCCTACAGGAGGAGAGGGTTATGATGGAAATGAGTACCATTGCAAGACAACATGAGGAGCAACGCCATTTGGAAGCGAATGGCTTGTATAGCTCCCAATTTGAAAAAGATGCGTGCGGTATGGGATTTGTAGTTAATATTAAAGGCAAGAAATCCCACGATATTATCGATGATGGGTTGCGTATTCTTGAGCGTTTGGAGCACCGTGGTGGTGCTGGCGCCGATAAGGATACTGGTGATGGAGCGGGTATCTTAGTACAAATTCCACATGACTTTTTCCGCCGTGAGTGCGAAGTGTTGGGTATCCATTTACCACCTGCTGGCGACTATGGGGTGGGCATGGTCTTTGCTCATAAATACGAAACCTTGCGGAATGAGCAAAAGCGAATCTTAGAAGAAGTAGTTCGCGAGGAAGGTCAAATCGTATTGGGCTGGCGTGAAGTGCCAGTAGATTCTACGGCAGTCGGCCATGAGGCAGCATTGATTCGCCCTTGGATGATCCAAATCCTTATCGGTAAAGGACCAGATGTAACAAATCAAGCGGAGTTTGAACGCAAATTATATATGATTCGTAAAATTGCAGAAAAACGCATCGTTCCATTGAGCAAAGAAATGAGTAGTGATTTCTACATTGCTTCCTTGTCCTCTAAAACGATCGTTTACAAAGGCATGTTGACGCCAGTGCAGTTACGAAACTTTTATCTTGATTTGAACGATTTAGACTTCACCTCTGCTTTAGCGATGGTTCATTCTCGTTTCAGTACAAATACATTCCCAAGCTGGGCACGGGCCCATCCTAACCGTTATTTAGTACATAATGGTGAAATCAACACGATCCGTGGCAATGTAAACTGGATCAACGCTCGCGAAGGAAAAGCAGAGTCTCCATTGTTCCCAGATATTAAAAAAGTGTTCCCTGTTGTTGACGATACTGGATCGGATTCTGCTATGTTCGATAACACTCTTGAATTCTTGCATATGACAGGCCGTAGCTTGCCACATGCTATCATGATGATGATTCCAGAACCATGGGAACGCAACACTTTGATGAGCCAAGAAAAACATGATTTCTACGAGTTCAATAGCTTCATGATGGAACCATGGGACGGTCCAGCGGCGATGGGCTTTACTGATGGAACTGTGATCGGTGGTGTCTTAGACAGAAATGGCTTACGTCCTGCACGATATTATGTAACAGCGGACGATCGCGTGATTATGGCATCTGAAGTAGGCGTAGTGAACGAGGCGGATGATATGATTCGCGCCAAAGGTCGTTTAGAGCCTGGTAAAATGTTATTAATCGACACAGAGGAAGGCCGTATCATTTCTGATGAAGAAATTAAACAGCGAGTGGCTACAGAATTGCCGTACCATGAATGGGTGAAAGAACATGTCATCCACTTGTCGGAAATCCAACAAGCTACGGAAGATAGCATCCCAGAGGTAGGGGACTTGTTCATGCAACAACAAGTATTCGGCTATACCCAAGAAGATTTGGTGCGCATGATTATCCCTATGGCGAAAGATGGAAAAGATCCAGTAGGTTCTATGGGTGCCGACGCACCGTTGGCGATTTTGTCCGATAAACCACAAATGTTGTATTCCTATTTCAAACAATTATTTGCGCAAGTAACGAATCCGCCAATCGATGCGATCCGTGAGGAAATGGTCACATCTACACGAGTGATGCTAGGCAATAGTGGTAACTTAACAGACCCTAATAAAGTGGGCACCTATGCAGTATCTATGCGGACACCAATCATGACGAACCAAGAATTGGCAAGTATCAAACAGTTGGACTGCCGTCGCATGAAATCCGTGACATTGTCTATCTTGTTTGATCCTGCCAAAGGGGCGGAGGGCATGAAAGAAGCTTTAGACCGTTTATGCAAGGATGCAGAGGAAGCAGCTCGTACAGATCAAAACGTATTAATTTTGTCTGACCGTGGCGTGGACGAACACCATGCACCAATCCCAGCTTTATTGGCAGTTGCTGCGGTACATAATCACTTGATTAACACTGTATTGCGCACAGAAATGGGATTAATCTTGGAATCAGGGGAACCTCGTGAAGTGCATCATTTCTGTACACTTTTAGGCTATGGTGTAACGGCTATCAATCCATACGTGGCATTAGCAACGGTTCGTGAGTTACAAGCTACAAACCGTTTAGGGGACCTTACACCAGAAGAGGCAGAAGCAAATTACATCAAGGCTTCCGTGTCTGGCATTATGAAAGTCATGTCGAAAATGGGTATCTCTACAGTACGCAGTTACCATGGGGCGCAAATCTTTGAGGCATTGGGCTTGAATACGAACTTTATTAGTACCTACTTCCCAAATACACCGACACGCATTGGCGGTATCGGCTTAGGCGGCGTGGCTCATGAAACCTTGGAACGATTCCAACGAGCTTTCAGAGAGAATGTGAAAGTCCTTGAACCAGGCGGTTGGTACGGTCCTATGAAAGATGGGGAAGAGCATTTATTCAATCCAGCTACGATTAAGTTATTACAAACATCTTTAATCGAAGGGGATTACAATACATACAAAGAATACTCCAAAATGATTCGTGAAGATTACCATGTAACTTTGCGTAGCTTGATGGAATTGAACTTCCCTGTGGGTGGCGGCATTCCTGTGGAAGAAGTAGAACCAGTGGAAGACATTGTGAAACGCTTTAAAGCTGGTGCTATGAGTTACGGTGCTATCAGTAAAGAGGCGCACGAAGCGATTGCGATCGCTATGAATCGCTTAGGATCTACGTCGAACTCTGGGGAAGGCGGAGAAGATACTAGTCGCTTTGTTCTCGATGTCAATGGAGACAACCGCAACAGCGAAGTAAAACAAATTGCGTCTGGTCGCTTTGGGGTGACTACGAATTACTTGGTGCATGCAAAAGAATTGCAAATTAAATGTGCCCAAGGTGCGAAACCAGGTGAGGGTGGTCAATTACCGGGCAAAAAGGTATACCCAGATATTGCGAAAGCCCGTCATTCCACACCAGGGGTAGAGCTCGTATCACCTCCACCACATCACGATATTTACTCTATCGAAGACTTGGCAGAGTTGATTTATGATTTGAAATGTGTTAACCCAAGTGCAGCAATTTCTGTAAAATTGACTTCAGAAGCTGGGGTAGGTACCATTGCCGCAGGGGTAGCGAAAGCGAAAGCAGATAGTATCCTCATCTCCGGCTATGATGGTGGTACTGGTGCGGCAGGTCGTACGTCAGTGAAACATGCAGGTGTGCCATGGGAATTGGGACTTTCAGAAACACATCAAACCTTGATGTTGAACCGTTTGCGTGACCGTGTACAGCTAGAAGTAGACAGTAAACTCATGACTGGTTATGATGTAGCAATCGCAGCCTTGTTAGGGGCAGAATTATTCGGATTTGGTACCTTGCCATTAGTGGCAGTGGGCTGTCGTATGGCACGGGTTTGCCACATGAATACATGCCCGTACGGGGTGGCCACACAAGACGAGAAATTGCGGGCTAAATTCACAGGTAAACCAGAATACGTGGAAAACTTGATGAAGTTTATTGCCCAAGAATTGCGCGAAATCATGGCTCGTTTAGGGATCCGTAGCGTTCGTGAGTTAGTAGGTCGTATCGATTTAGTACGCCAACGCTCACAAGACGATAATTTCAAATTGTCTCGTGTGGACTTGAAACGAATCTTGTTTAAACCGTATACAGATGCATCTGTGGGACATTTACACAGCATCGACCAAGACCATGAATTGGAACGTACCTTGGATATGAAAAAATTACTTCGCATGTGCCGGCCTGCCTTGGATGATCAAAAACCAATTCGTGCTAAATTGGCTATCAGCAATGTGAATCGTGTAGTAGGTACCTTGGTTGGTGGAGAAGTGGTTCGTCGCTACGGCGAAGCGGGCTTGCCAGAGAATACCATTAAATTGAACTTCGTTGGTTCTGCAGGACAAAGTTTCGGCGCTTTCATTCCGAATGGTATGACATTAGAACTCGAAGGGGATGCCAACGATTACCTTGGCAAAGGCTTGTCTGGCGGTACTATCATTGCGTACCCACCAAAGGCGGCGACCTATGAGGCTCATGAAAATATCTTAATCGGTAACGTAGCATTCTATGGAGCTACCTCTGGTGCTGCCTATATCAACGGTGTCGCAGGGGAACGGTTCTGCGTTCGTAATAGCGGTATCACAGCCGTTGTAGAAGGTGTGGGCGACCATGGTTGCGAATACATGACAGGCGGTGAGGTCCTTGTCCTTGGCCGTGTGGGCCGTAACTTTGGGGCTGGCATGTCCGGTGGTTATGCGTACGTGCTTGATTTAGATGGACGTTATTGCAACACAGGACTTGTGGAACTTCGCAAACCTAGTGAAAGTGACTTAGCACGGATTCATGAGCTAGTACAACAACATGTGTTGCATACGAACTCCAAACAAGGTCGTCATATGTTAGAAAACTGGGTATTGTACAAAGATCGCTTTACAAAAATTGTGCCAACAGCCTACGAAGAAATGCAACAAAGCATCGCTCACTTCCAAAGCGAAGGTATGCCATTAGAAGAAGCGCAATTGGCGGCATTTAAAGCGAAATATATGAGTGGGAAATAAAGGTTAGACCATAAGTATACTGTATTGATAGGGGAACTCTATCCGTAAATTACATAGTGCGTAAAAAAGAGGAATGGACTGAGTAAATAGTGCCATTCCTCTTTTCGTGCTTCTGGAGTAATCGTTGAAACTAAAATATATTGATATATAAATTCAATATATAGCTTGGTAGCTTGCATATAAGCAAGTTTTAACGGAATTAAGACTACTGTTATAATAGGAAATTTTGAATACTATCTAATATAAAAATGAATAAAAGATGAAAATTTAGTTGACTTTTATTCTCGTTATGGATATAGTTAAGGGGAGACTATTGCAACGGTTTATAATGGGCAAATTAAAGTGTGTGTAGGTAAATAAATTAGTTTCTTTCATTTGCAAAAGAAAACCTTGCGGACATCAAAATCTGGTATATGCGTGAGGTGTGGTAGCCTCGCCGTATATAGGAAAACTTATTTTTTATATGAGGTGTTACGATGTATCAAAGAAAGACCAGTAAATATGTATTGTTATACGGCGCTATTATGGCGTGGATGGGTATGTTCCACGGCGCAGCAGCAGACAATGCCGTATACGTAGAAGCAGATAGACTGAAAGCGGCGGAGCAATATGAAACGCAGCATACGACGATCATTACGCAAAAAGACATTGAAGCAAAACAAGCTAAAAATGTAGAAGATGTAGTGTTCCATGAAACGGGTGTATCTCGTACCGTAGATGCGATGGGGCGCGTAGGCGTATCCATTCGTGGTGCAGACCCTCGTCATACGTTGATCTTAATTGATGGACAACCAGCTATTGGTGAGTTTGCTAAATATGCAGGGCAAGGCGATGAGTTGATGCGCCTAGGGGCAGAAAATTTAGACCATATTGAGGTGGTCCAAGGGGCAGCCTCTGCGAAATACGGTTCGGGTGCTATTGGCGGTGTCATCAATGTAGTGACGAAGAAACCGACAAAGAAGAGTGGGTTTCAATTTAATGTAGAATCTTTGCGCACAAAAGGTGACAAAGGTTCTATGCCATATTCTAACTTCTTTATGCGTGCAGATACAGGTAAAATTGGCAATATTAATATGGCTATTTATGGTAGCAAACGTGATGTGATGCCCGTGTATGCGGTAAAACCAAGAAAGATATCTGCGATGGCTCATAGTGATATGAGCGTATTTGAGAAAAACTCCTTACGTTTCTTTGGGGAACAATCTAATATTGGTATGAGCGCTCATTGGGATGTGGATAAAAATCATGGTGTAGATATCCGTGTAGACCAACATAAAGAAGAGTTGCGCCGTTTTAATAAGGGATCTACTTCTATCATGGCCCCTGAGGTACAGTTCAAGCGGAGCATTAAGCGAAATCAATATAGCCTAGGTTGGCATGCGAAAAATCAAGAAAAAATTAATTGGGACGTAGAGGTAAACTACGCTAAATTAAATGAAAATGATATTACCATTACGAATGATTTAGGCCATGTGCCATTCTTTGGTGCCAACGAATTGAATCAAGTGGATACTATCGATCACTCTCAATTCGATGTACATTCAGACTTTCACATCAATGTAAACGACAAGCATTACGTGAATACTGGATTTGGTATCAAAAAAGAAAAGGGCAGTGGTAGTCGCTTAAAAAATGCGCCTAAAACATCAAAAATGTTTATCAACCCTTGGGACTATGATAAGCATTTAAAAGAAGACCTTAGAACTCATGAAGTGGCATCTCGTGTAGAAGATTATCCTATTGAAAAGGATGCAGATGGAACACCATACTGGAACCGCTTGAAAGAGTGGTATGGCTATGAAAAAGGTGTACAAGGGAAGGACTTTTTACCGGGATTTACCTATGAACAGTTTTTTAGCCAAGAACATGCTTTTGATATGGTAGAAACTAAGCCATATGGAATCATTGACTCTCATATGGATAGTACGAATCGGGTTTCTTATTTCTTGAGGAATACGTCTCCAGAAATACGCGCAAAATTTAATGAATTAGTAGATACATTGTTTGAACAAAACCCTGAGATTAAAGCGGCTCAAGCAAATGAATCTCGTGAACGACAAAGTATTATTGTATATAACTACTATACAGGCAAACCCGTAAATGTGAATGGTAAAGCCTATACAGTGACATTAAATGGTGTGCCTTTCAAAAAAGGTGATGCTTTGCACAATCGAATTACTGTAGGTGAAGCAGAAGTTACGAAAGAGTATGTCTATGTTCAAGATGATTGGCAAGTAAATAAAAATACTACGATTACGCCTATCGTTCGCCTTGATCATAGCAATCTATTCGGTAGCAATTTGACGTTTAATGTAGGCATGTTGCATAACTTACGCGGGGACGTACACAATCGATTGAAAGCGAACATTGGGACTAGTTATAACGAACCTGGTATGGGTGAATTGTACTATAACTGGGAAATGTACTCTGGCAACCCATTGAGCGGTGGTATTGGTGGCGGTAGTGCTAGAATGGGCTGGTATTGGGTTGGTAATCCGGATCTGAACCCAGAAAAATCCATTAACGTAGATGTAGGTTGGGAACATGAAAACAAAACGACATCCTACCGAGCGAGTGCGTTCCATAATCGTATCCGCGATTACCACTCTATTTACTTTACGGGGCATTTATTGGACTTCCATCCAGAATATAATGAAAACACACATTTGGGCGCTCAAAAATATGCGTACGCGCCAGATATGATTTATAGTTTCAAAAATATTGGTAAAGTATCTATTTAGAGGAGATTGAGAATGGCAAAAAAGTCTATCTAGCGTGAGGACGACATCAAGAGAGAATTTAATTTCGCAACTCATTCGATTATTTCCC
>CAUUJQ010000042.1:0-8130 GCA_963545445.1 uncultured Veillonella sp.
CCGACTAGTTATCTAGATATTTCCCATCAAATGGATGTATTGGAACTAGTGGAACGATTGAATCAAGAGTATAAGAAAACTGTGATCATGGTTATTCATGAATTGAACCAAGCAGCTCGCTATGCGGATCATATTATTGCCATGAAAGATGGGGATGTACACTTTCAAGGAACGCCGCATGAAGTGTTGACGGAAAAGATGTTGGCTGAAATTTTTGGAGTGGATTCCATCATTTTGAATGATCCTCGTACTAATCGTCCATATTGCATTGCTTACACTCACGCATCGGTGGAAAAAGCGAAACAAGCAGGTGCAGTATGAGGGGACGTCGTATAGGATCCTATCTTGGTTGGGTGGTAGCGATTGCTATAATTGCAGGCCTTGCATATGGGCTAGTAAGTGGGAGTTTCAGCACCTGGGGAGCCCCTCGTGTAGGCGAAGGCTCTGTGGTGAAAGAACAACGGCTCGACACCGATGAAGCCATCACGAAAGAGATGAACGCTCGTTTCAAGAAAGTGAAACAATCGGCAGAAAAGCTTATTACCAACGAAGATGGAAAACTGGTATTGCATCATAAATATGGTACCACTGTGATTCCTGACAAGCAGGACCGCATTGTGGTAATCCGTATGGAAGACCCTATGTATGCCTTAGGAGCTCCTATGGTGGGGGCCTACAATCGAGATAACTTTTACTTGCATGATGAACTAGAGGCGCAAGGAGTACAGCACATCAGTATCAATGAGGAAACGAAGACCATCAATTTAGAGCAAATTGAGGCCTTGCAGCCAGATTTGATTATTATGCGTGATTCTTTCACTCGTAGCACCTTTGATGCGTTGAGCAAAATTGCACCGACTGCGGCCTTTGAATTGCAAAATGCAGAGCGTGCCTTGCTCACGTTGGGCATGGTATTACATCGTGAGAAACAAGCGGAAGCACGATTGCACCAGTATTATGACCATGTGAAAGAGGCCCGTATGGCAATCAAATCTCGTATTGGCGACAGTCCGCTAGCCTACATTCGGGTTATGAAAAAAGAAATACGGTTGTATCCGTATTCCTCTAGTGTGAACAGTCGATTCATTTTTGATTTGCTTAATATTACGCCGGATACGGAATCCTTGGCGCTAGATGGTAAAAGTAATAATGCTGTATCTCATGAGATGCTACCAGATATTGATGCGAAGTACTTGCTGGTGAGCTCTGCCTATGGGGCGAGCAATCGCATGAGTTCAGATCAAGTAGGAAAAGAATTAGAAGATATACAGACCATGGAGATTTGGCACACCATTCCAGCTGTACAAGAAGGACATGTACATGTGGTGACGAATCAGGTGTGGAGTTCCCATGGGATTATAGCTAAAGAACGGGCGATCGATGAGCTTCGTTTGTGGTTAGCACCTTAAGGCAAGATGTGTTTTTTATAGGGCAAAGGACGAGCACGGCACACTCCTCCGCAAACTGATACAGTGGTTAGGTTTGCTCCGGAGTATGCCGTGCTCTTTTGCGATTGCCTATACTAGCAAATCTTGCGCTATATCGCTGACGAGGGCGCTCAGAGGGCAGGTCTGATTCCGCTATGGAGCATGTTGCGGTCTTTTGTGTTTGTGTGATTTAGGCAGAAAGAAACGCCACAAGGCTACTACTCGAAATGGCGTTCCTCAAGGTGAGTGTCGCTGACGAGGGCTCTCAGAGGGCGAGAAAAGCAAAACCCCCACGGCGGCAACCGTGGGGGTTTGTTGTTCATATGTGGAACTCTATAAAGCTCAAAGTTCTATCGGAAGACTACGGAGAATCTTACGACGGATGGTAATGGGTCTCCGAATTTGTTGGTACCAGGGGCAAATGGAATGGTTGGTACGTATACGGCAACGGCGTTTTGTTGGGCGCTGTTCGCATCGCCAGAGACTTCTACGTCTGCTACTTGTCCGCTTTCATAGATGCGAGCTGTAACGTATACGGTACCGGTTTGTCCTGGTGTCGGGTTAGCCGGTTTTGGATCGGCCAATGGATACGGAGGATTGACTACGGTTGTTCGAGCTTCTTGCTCAGCTGCACGGGCGGCGGCATCTGCTTCTGCTTTGGCACGGGCTGCAGCCTCGGCTGCTTGTGAGGAAGAGTTAGTATTTGTCGTAGGACTTTGCTTAGGCAAGGCACTTGGTTTTTGCTTTGGTACTTCTTGCTTTGGCGTATCCTGTTTTAGTGTCTCTGGTCGAGGCTCTGGCTTCATGGCATCTGGAATTTCAGGAACCGCGACCGCTTCTTGTGGCTCTGGAGGAGCACTTTCCTCTTGTGGTGGTTGCTCTTCCGCTGGTTGTTGTGATTCGGCTTGTTCCGGAGCACTTTCAGCCATGCTAACCTCGTAGAAGGTTGTTGTAGACTCGTGAAAGGGTTCTGTCACTTTGTTAAAGATGGCAGATGCCACAGGGATGAGCGCGATATGACCCGCTAAGGAGATATAGAGGGCGTATTTCCAAAATGTATCTTCCTTCACGGATTACCTCTTTTCTACGGCAATGGATAGTTTTTTCACACCCGCTTGTTTCAACGCATCGAATGTTTCAATGACAAATCCATAGTTGACGTCTTTATCACCGTTTAGAATGACTTGTAAATCAGGATTTCGTTGTAGCTCAATTTGCACACGGCGAATCAATTGCTCTTTGTCGAGACTTTCTTTATTGAAAGCGATATTGCCATCCGCCATCACAGTAATATTAGCATGTTGATTCATGTCTAATTGAGCGGAGCGAGCTTGTGGTAAGCCCACTTTGAAAGTATTTTGTTGGACCATGGTCATGGTGCTAATCATAAAGAATACAAGAAGGAAGAAGATGATGTCAATCATAGGGATGATCATTAACTTCGGTTCGTCTTGTACTTTCATACTCCGAAGTTTCATTAGGCATTCTCCTTTTTATGAAGGAAACGAACGATGGACGCCATCATTTGTTCCATATCCGATACGATTAAGTTTACTTTACGAGAGAAAATAGCATGTAACACAAGGGCTACAGTAGCAACACATAAACCAGCTGCCGTCGCTACTAAGGCTTCCCCTACGCCAGAGGTAATCGCCATCGGTTGACCGTTGGATAAATCTAATACGCTGAAAGAATTAATCATACCTACAACAGTACCTAACAGACCCAAGATAGGCGCCAATGTAACAAAGGTACTCAACAAGCTTAAACGGTCTTGCAATACGTTTACAGTACGCATAGCTTGTGCCTCTAGGGTAGGTTCCACAGCGAATCCATCTTGATGAGCCGTTACACCTTCTACCACCAATTGAGCCAATACATTATCAGGATACTCCTTAGCAACAGATAACACTTCTTTCACATTACCTTGAGCAAATTTGGAAGCCATTGTTTCTTCTACAAAACGATTGGCCCCAGCTGCTTTGCGGTATACTAACACACGATCAATCCCGATGGCGATAGTGAGTACAGAAATAATCAGGAACAGGTACATCACCGGTCCACCTTGTTGGAAAATAGATAACATTTGATTCATTACAAACACACCTTTCTGTAAAAATTTACACAAACCTTACACATAAAGAAAGACTACTTATATAAAAGGGGAGAGTGTACTATATTACCTCGTATATAATGTAGCCTTACTTGTTAGTGATATATATTTTCATTGTACAACCCTAGTAAAATAATGTCAATTGAGTAAGCATTTATATTTTAGATAGAGTTATATAGGTTTTGCATAGACAATAACTGCACATAGTATAGGTATAAATTTGTTTTATGTAATTCATTATTTATGTTTTTTAAAAAGTTTAAATGAAACAAAATAAATTTATATTGACATACATTGTAGAAAACGATTATCATTAATCTATAGAAGTATGAATACAAGCACAAGTGTGCTTTTAAAATTGTTTTATATATTTGTAAGTGTGTAAGGAGTTCTATATGAAACAAAAACAGTCCTTGGTATTGGCTATGGTAGTAGCTAATATTGTGGTAGGTGGAAGCACATTAGCCTATGCGGCTACCCCGGCGCAATTTGATTTAGGTACATTTGTAGTGGATAAAGGAGTGGCACCGAGCCAATACGATACAGCCTATTCTGAAAGTCCAACGGTGTACGCAGGCGGTCAAGTAGCTCGTGTGAATCGGGTAGGTAATTTAGGTGATAAATCCTTTGTGGAAACACCATTTAATATCACTGGCTATACAGATACATTGATTGAAAATCAACAGGCTCAATCCATTAATGAAGTCGTGGCTAACGATCCATCTGTGACACAACAAAACTGGGGTACAGGAGCTAACTCTTGGACTATCCGTGGGTTAGATGTGGGTGGTTCTGATGTGAGCTTGAATGGTTTGTATGGTATTGCGCCGATTACAAATGGTACATTGGATAATGCAGATCGAGTAGAAGTCTTCAAGGGGCCAAGTGCTATGTTGAACGGTATGTCTGGATCTAGCAATGTAGGTGGTAGCATCAATATTGTGACAAAACGCGCCAAAGATGTACCTACGAAAAAAATGACCATTGGCTTCGATGGAAATGCACAATATCGTCAAGCCTTAGATGTAGGACAACGATTCGGAGATCACAATCAATATGGTGTGCGTTTGAATGTGTCCAATAAAAAAGGTAATACATACTGGGATAATGAGGTCGTAAAAAACCAAAATGTTACCCTCGGTATGGATTATAAAGGCAGTAATAAGAGAATCGGTATTGATGCGGGGGTTATCTCTAATAAAACGGAGGCGCCAGTAGGGACACTTCGTTTTTCTCGTGTCATTACAGCGGCGAATCAAGCAGGGGCAGATACAACGTATCTGAACCCAAATACATACGATAAGCATATGAGTTTCTCAAACCCTGATACGTATAAACATGTTAATGAACGGTTCTTAGCTGTGAAAGGTGAACATGATTTTACAACACATTGGACAGGCTTTATAGGATTTGGTTGGAGACATACAGATCAAGATTATGCGTATAGTACAGCGGACTTGGCAAGCTTAGCTGGATCCCTACGAGTGATGAACAGTTGGAGCCAAAATCAAGAAACGGCTAATACGCAAGAAATCGGTGTACGAGGAACTTTCAATACGGGCGTGATTACCCATGAAATTGTGGCCAGTGCAAATCGTCAAGCTGTGGATGTTCATAATCGCTCAGGTTCTGTACAGGCGGTGAGTATATTAGATTTGAAAAATTTGGTATGGCCAACATTGGCAACTAATTTTAAACCAAGCACGGATGTTCCTAAAACATCTGCAAGTGTATTCTCTGGTGTAGGGATTACAGATGTGATATCTACGAAGGACAAGGCATGGCAATTGATGATGGGCGTTCGGTACCAACATGTAAAACGAACTGCTTTCAATGCAACGACAGGAGCAATTACATCCGAATATAGTGAAGGCGCTGTGACACCGGGATTTGGTGTAGTTCATAAGTTTAATGACAAAGTGGCTATGTATGCAAACTATATTCAAGGTTTAAGCCGTGGTAATGTAGTCAGCAGCTATTATAAAAATGCCGGAGAAATTTTACCGGTTTATAAAACAACACAACGTGAAGTAGGTCTGAAATTTGATGCTGGTAAATTTACTACTACGGTGAGTGCTTTTAGTATTAAAAAGCCAAATATCATCGACAAATACTTGGTGCCAGGTGGTGGACGTGGACAAGAGGAAAGCGTCATTGCCGGTGAAACGGATAATAAAGGTTTGGAAGTGAACTTCTTTGGGGAACCTAAATTAGGCACCCGTATTTTAGGTGGTGTGATGTACTTGAAGTCCGTAGTTCATAATGCAGAAGAACCAGCTAGCGATGGCAAATACTCTGCTGCAGTACCACGTTGGACAGCTGTATTAGGGGTAGAACAAGATATCAAGTCCGTAAAAGGTTTAACAGTGAATGCACGAATGACATATAATGGATCTGTGTTCCTAGATGATACGAATACGTATAAAATCGCACCATGGACGCGTGTCGATCTAGGTGCTAGATATACGTGGAATGCAGGACATACACCAATGACGTTGCGAGCTGATGTGTATAATCTATTTGATAAGACATACTGGGAAGGCCGTATGGCAAACCGTGTGAACTTAGCAAAAGGCAGAACACTGGGGCTATCTTTAACAGCAGAGTTCTAGTATAAATACGTAGTAACAATAACGGATTCTCTTTTAGGAGTATCCGTTTTGTTATGTTAACCAAGGAGTACTATGCAAAAATTAAATATAGCATTTTTTAAACAAATATGGTGGCTATCCAAAGGATTTTGGACGTCTGAGAAACGATGGCAAGCCATCTTGTTAGGGGCTGTCATTTTGGGGATACAGATTACCTATGTGTCCATTATGGTCTACTATAATTCGTGGCAAAAAGATTTTTACAACTCCATTCAGGCAGTGGATACAGACCAGTTTTTTTACTACTTGAAGTTCTGGCCTATGTATATGGCAGTGTTCATCTTCTTTGATGTAAACCGTACGTATTTAAAGCAAAAGTTAGAAATTATGTGGCGTACGTGGCTCACCGATGATTATGTGTCACGATGGCTGAGTAATAAAACGTATTACATGATGAAAATTAAAGAATATGAAAGCCGAAATGATGTAGACAACCCAGATCAACGTATTGCAGAGGACGTAAAACTCTTCGTATCCTATATCATTAGTTTGACCTTGGGCGTGACCAATGCCATTATGAAGTTGACTTCTTTTGGGGCGATTCTCTGGTCCTTATCGGGGATTTGGACAGTACATGTAGTAGGGCAAACTGTGGATATTCCAGGCTATATGCTATGGATCGCTTTGCTCTATGCGGGATTTGGTTCTTGGTTGACACTGCGTGTAGGTCAACCTTTGATTGGGCTTAATTATCGTCAACAAGAATTGGAAGCGAACTTTCGGTTTGGTTTGGCCCGTCTTCGCGAATATTATGAAAGTATTGCCTTTTATCATGGTGAAAGGCGAGAAAAGGTTGATGCTATCCAGCGATTCTACAAGATTCGAGATAACTTTTATCGATTGATGAAAAAGGAGCGAATCTTATCGGTTGTGACAGAAGCACATTTCCGCTTAACATTTTTATTTCCCTACTTGCTTGGTGTGCCTCGTGTGTTTACGGGTGATATGCAGTTCGGTGGATTGATGCAGACAGCTAACGCTTTTAGCCAAGTGGAAGCATCTTTGGCATTCTTAGTGTTGCGGTATTACTCCAACACAGAAGCTTCCATCGCACAACTACAGACGGTGGTATCTCGTTTGATGGATTTCACATCCCAAATGGAAGAGGCTAAGAATGTAACGGCCTCAGCAGAAATTGAGCGAGTGACTGGTGTAGGTAATGCGATTCAATTACGGGAGCTTACTGTTGAAAGACCGAATAGAAACTGTTTGGTGACAAACTTACAAGTGTCTATTGAACGAGGGGATCACTTGTTAATTATGGGGCCTTCTGGGCAAGGTAAGAGCACACTTCTAAAAACAATCAGTGGTATTTGGCCTTATGGAAAGGGAACTGTGGAAATACCAAAGAATGATAGAATTTTATTCTTGCCACAAAAAATATACTTACCCATGGGTACCTTACGAGAAGCTATTTTATATCCTCATACAGAACTGACTTATGAAAGCTCTGGAAAAGAGGAGCTGGCATCACGGATACAGGAGGTATTGAGGCTAGTCGGGCTAGATCACTTGTGTGAAAAGTTAGAGGTGGATGCCACTTGGTCTCAAATACTTTCACTAGGAGAACAACAACGATTAAGCATAGCGAAAGTCTTACTCAATCCACCACAGTGGTTATTCTTGGATGAAGCCACATCGGCATTGGATGAGAACAACGAAGATCTGATGTATGGATTGCTACAAAGTAAGTGCCCTCATATGACCATCGTTTCCGTAGCACATCGACCACGATTGCGACAGTATCATAGAAAAGAACTACAATTACAAGGTGATGGAACTTATACATTGTGCTCCTGTTAAGGAGTGAATCTTGCGTGATCGTATCGTGTTAGATCAAGTACATACACTTAGTTTGTACGTAACATTATATATGCAAAAAGCTGTAACACAATTTGCGATTGCGTTACAGCTTTTATATTTATTTGTTCGAAAATAA
>CAUUJQ010000043.1:0-8072 GCA_963545445.1 uncultured Veillonella sp.
CGAAGAATATGCGGAATTAGAAGTGAAGATCCAAAACTCCTTGGGCGAAACAGATGATTTCCGGGAAGGTGTGCGCGCCTTTGCAGAAGGCAGACGTCCTAAATTTAAATAGTGCATCTTAGAATGTAAAAAGAAAGAGCTATTACGACTCGGTAGGGTCGATAATAGCTCTTTTCGTATGTAGAGAATATTTATGCTCGTCAGGTATGTTATATGCATAGGTTGTGTTCATGTACAATGTAGGATAGGTGGTTCAAACCATGGTAACTAAAAAAGAGGACTCTCCTAAAGAAGAGTCCTCATGTCTATGTGATTAGCGGTCGCCGTTAAAGATGGAATTTTTAACGATAACGTAGTCAACTTTTTTGATCGCTTGTAGTGTAGTACCACCAGCGTAGGAGATAGAAGATTGTAAATCTTGTTCCATTTCAATCAATGTATCAAAGATACTGCCTTTGGATTGGATAGTGATTTTTTTGCCTTCTACGTTTTTGCGTTCTCCTTTTTGGTGCTCCGAAGCGCTACCAAAGTATTCTTTGTATGCCACGCCATCGATTGTCACTTCTTTACCTGGGGATTCGATGTGACCAGCGAATAGAGAACCAATCATCACGAAGGAAGCGCCGAAGCGAATGGATTTCGCGATGTCACCATGGTCGCGGATACCGCCATCAGCAATGATAGGTTTTGTAGCCGCTTTTGCACACCAACGAACAGCGGATAATTGCCAACCACCAGTACCGAAGCCGGTTTTTAATTTCGTGATACATACTTTACCAGGTCCGATACCTACTTTGGTAGCATCAGCACCAGCATTTTCAAGTTCACGAACTGCCTCTGGAGTCCCTACGTTACCAGCGATCACGAAGCTTTCAGGAAGTTCACGTTTAATGTGTTGAATCATGTCGATAACGCTGTTGGAATGACCGTGAGCGATGTCGATGGTAATATATTCTGGGCATAGGTTTGCTGCTTTTAATTCGTTGACGAATTTAAATTCCTCTGGTTTTACACCGATGGAAATAGATGCAAATAAACCTGCCTCATGCATGTCTTTTACAAAGTCCAAACGTTTTTCTGGTTGGAAGCGGTGCATAATGTAGAAATAGTTTTCTGCCGCTAATCGTTTTGCTAATTTTTCATCGATGATGGTTTGCATATTAGCTGGCACAATTGGTAAACGGAATGTACGATTTCCAAGTTTTACCGTTGTGTCACATTCGCTACGGCTAGATACGATACACTTGTTCGGTATCAATTGCACGTCTTCATAATCGAAAATGTTTGTAGTATTGATCATTATTTGTTGCCCCCTAAATAGACATAATTAGGATTAAGACATAATCCTTATCTATTATACATAAGAGAATACATCTTGGCAACCAGTGGAGGGAACTTTCATAGAAGGTCCATAGGATATGACAAAGGCCTAGAAGAAGGGGTGGAAAAATATAGTTTTGTGAAAATTAGTATAGATAATGATTGCTATTAAATGATACAATAAAAGGGACTATACGATTACATGTAGTTACATTTTCTATAGACGTGTTGCCAAAGGAGATATATATGAGTACTAGTAGCACAACAAAAACAAAAATGATCGTAGAAGGTGGATTGGTCATCGCTATGGCGCAAATCCTAAGCATGTATGTGATTTACCAAATGCCACAAGGAGGCGCGGTGAAAGCAGCCAATCTAGTGCCTTTATTGATTTATGCGTACCGCTGGGGTGGCCGTGCAGGTATGTTGACGGGCGTTGCCTATGGAGTGGTGCACTTTTTATTGGGCTTTAAATTTTCCATTCATTATATGAGTATTGTGTTAGATTATATCTTGGCCTACGGGGCTATTGGCATTGCTGGGTTCTTTGGTGATTCTGGCACTGTGAAAGCCTTCTTTGGTGCTGTGTATGCGATTTTAACGCGCTTTGCTATGTCGGCTATTAGCGGTGTAGTTGTATTTGGTTCCTACGCACCAGAAGGGCAAAGTCCTTGGATGTACTCCTTGGTGTATAATGCGACCTATATGTTGCCGGATATGATCATTAATCTAGTGGTGCTCAGCTTGTTATACGTGCCTGTGATGCGGGGATTGCGTAAAGTGAGTGCCGTACATAAGTAATTGGGGAGAGATACATGATTTCTGAATTAGGGATTGTTATTCTAGCGGGCGGTTTGAGCACGCGCATGGGTTCCGATAAGACGAGATTGCCTTGGGGTAGCACTACTTTATTAGGAGAAATGCTCCGCAAGGCGGTTCTCACAGAATGTGGTGAAATTTTAGTTTCCATCAACCGAGACCTAGAAGAGTCAGAATTGCATATTATCGAAGAGGCGAGATCCTTTGGTCGAGACATTCAGCTAGTATCAGATACAGTGTCTATGAAAGGACCGCTCAGCGGCTTAGAGGCGGCTTTCACAGTGGGCACACGGGAGGCCTATATCGTAGTGTCTGCGGACATGCCTTGGTTTGATTTTCACTGGCTACCATCGTGGGAAGTGCATATCGACAGTTTCCTGCAAGGTGAATTATTGGCCATGGTTCCCTATGTGGGATTGCAAGAGTATGAGCCACTAGCGGCCATCTATAAACGATCGGTGTTGACACAGGTGCAAGAAGCCTTAGACAGCGAAGATGTGTCAATGCATGGTTTATTGGAGAAGATTCCTTTCATGGACATGGATATGATTGAGGATGCAGAGCTGTACCAAAATGTGAATACCCGCTTGTCCTATAAATTAGCGAAGGCGAAAGCCGTCAATCGGGAGCGGTCCGTGCCGATTGTAACGGTCAGTGCCTGCCAATCCAAATCTGGGAAAACTACAGTGGTGGCGGGTCTCATTCAGGCACTTTCACAGAAAGGTGTCGTGGTGGGCATGGTGAAAAGTGACGGCCATGGATTCAGCATGGACAAAGAAGGAACGGACACGTGGAAAGCAAGTCAAGCCGGCGCCAAAGCAGTGGCCATTGCAGGGCCGAATGGATACGCTATGGTGGTCCATCAGGAACGCATGGAGCGGCAACAGCAATTGATTCGGTTAGCCAACGAAATGCCCGTAGATTTAGTCATTCTAGAAAGTCGTAGCCATGGAGTGGCGCCTATTATCGAAGTGGTCCGTGCAGATCATGAAGATACTCGATTGACGCAATTGGAAGACATTGTGGCAGTGGTGACAGATATTGAAGAACCACTGGAAGGAAATACATTGTGCGAGCAATTTAGCTTTAGCGAGGAAGATATGGAACGCTTGGCAGATTGGGTGTTGAAGGAGTTGTTATGATGCAAGTGTTAACAGTAGACGAAGCCATACATACATTACAAGAGCCCTTAGTCCGAGAGAACTATCGCCTACCGCTAGAGTCGGTAGATATTGATTGTGCCTATGGACGTGTGTTAGCAAACACAGTACAGGCCCAATTAGCCTATCCCCCATTTAGACGTTCCGCCATGGATGGCATCGCTATAGCCTACCAAAAGGGGATCGAGGAGTATCGCATCGTAACGAGCATCGGAGCAGGGGAAACCTTTCAGGGTACGTTAGCACCAGGGGAAGGTATACGCATCATGACCGGTGCCATGGTACCGGATTCGGCAGATGCGGTAGTGGTGAAAGAGGTCCTCACGTGGCTATCGGATACAGAGGTAAAGGTACCGAATACAATCCAAGTGGGCCAACACATTCTCTTACCGGGAGAAGATATACAAATCGGACAGGAGTTGGTGGCGGCAGGGACTGTATTAGAGGCAGCACAAGTCGGCCTCCTCGCAGGACAGGGATTTAATTCGGTTTCTGTGTATCGCAGGCCGCGGGTCGTTGTACTGACTACGGGACGAGAAGTCACTGATCCTCACGAGGCATTGCCAGTGGGGAGTATCTATAATTCTAACCGCTATCTACTAGAAGGTGCTTTGCGTGCCTTAGGAGTAGAGGTAGTTTCGGTATGTCATCTATCGGATGCGCCAGATACATTAGAAGAGAATATTGACGCATTACGTCGCACTATGGACACAGAAACGCCGGTAGATATGATCATCAGCACTGGTGGTGTATCTGTAGGCGATTTCGATACCATGCCAGCCCTGTATGAAGCATTGGGAGCCTCTACCCTATATCGTCGCTTGCAAATGCGTCCTGGAGCGGCTTCCTTTGGGGGACTCATTGTGAATGGAACGCATCGGACTTGGTGTATGGGCTTGTCGGGGAATCCAACGGCAGCGATGAACCAATTCTATTTACTGGTAGCCCCTCTACTACGTGCCCTTGGAGGATGTGGTGATAGGTATGGTTGGATGACCTGTCACATCGGAGCCGGTATCGATAAAAAACATCCATTAGATAGATACATACAAGGTCGTATTTTCTACGAAGATGGAAAATGTTGGTTTTATCCAAACTTAGGTATGACTTCAGGAGGTATATTGAGTTTGGCGACGGCGAATGGTCTTGTTAAAATTGATAAAAACAGCGACCCTCTTGAGCGAGGTGCACTTGTAAAAGTCCTACCTTTTTCAACGTGAATAAGAATAAACTAGCAAAAATATGAATAATTAACCTTATTTTATAAGAGCAAATCTTGTGTAAATCGAAAAGGTTTGCTATAATGATTCTATAGAATTTTATGAGTAAGGTCTACAAAGAGACACACCGTACTTGTACCCTGTGCCTCTTTTTGTATACTTTGCTAAGGGTAGTGTTATGAAAAAGGAGATTCTATGGCAGTATTAAAAAGACTAGGCTTGTCTGGGTGGATTGTCATTGGTCTACTAGCGGGCGTACTAGTGGGCACAGTAGCACCAGATTTTGCGAAACAATTAAAACCATTGGGCGATGTATTTATTCGCATGATTAAGATGATTGTTGTGCCATTGATTTTTAGCTCCCTTGTTATGGGTATCGCCGGTACTGGGGACTTTAAAAAATTAGGTCGTTTAGGTGGTAAAGCGATTTTATGGTTTGAAATTGCCACAACATTGGCATTATTTGTTGGTTTATTCGTCGTTAATGTATTTGAACCAGGCGTGGGTGTGAATTTAACAGCTACTGGAAATGCGGTAGATATTGCGAATAAAGCAGCCGCAAAAGGTGAGATGGATCACATCCAAATGTTGGTCAACATCATTCCTACGAACATCGTAGATGCTATGGCCCGTGGAGATATGTTACAAATTATCTTCTTTAGCTGTATGTTTGCCATTGCTGCTGCAAGTATTGGTAAAGAAGGGAAACAAATCGTTGAACTTTCCAAAGATTTGGCGCATATCATGTTTAAAGTGACACACTACGTGATGTATGTGTCTCCCATCGGTATCTTCGGTGCCATTGCGTACACAGTGGGCAACTTTGGTTTGGGCATGTTAGTGCCGTTGATGAAACTTGTATTCACACTCTACGGTGGTTTGGCACTCTTCTTATTCCTTATTATTGCGATTGGTTCCTTCTTTACGAAGGTAAACTTGTTCAAGCTTGGTAAAGTGTTGAAAGAGCCAATCGTGTTGGCATTCTCCACAGCTGCATCTGAAGCAGCATTGCCAATTGCTATGGAAAAATTGAAAAAAGTTGGTATTCCTAACCAAATTGTTAGTTTCGTATTGCCTCTTGGATATACGTTCAACCTAGATGGATCTACGTTGTATTCGTCCCTAGCGGTAGTATTTATTTCGCAAGTATATGGTGTACCATTCCCGTTGGAACAGCAATTGTTAATGGTCTTAACATTGATGTTGTCCACGAAAGGGATTGCAGCCGTACCAGGAGCGTCCTTGATCGTTATCGCCGGCACAGCGGCAGCCTTTGGTTTGCCAGTAGAAGGTTTGGCGTTAATCCTTGGGGTAGACCGTATCATAGATATGGCGCGTACCGTATGTAACTTGTCTGGTAACTGTTTAGCAGCAGCTATCGTAGGTCGTTGGGAAAACGAAATCTCTGCAGAACGCTTAACAGAGTTAATTGAAAACCCATTGACTGACGAAGAAGTAGATGCGATTGAGCAAGCTAGCTTTGAACACGTAGGGGAACAACAGGCATAAGGCCTATAGATATTCAGGCTCTTTGTCAAATGTGAGAGCTACTCATAAAAAAACTCAGCACTAGCTATTTACATAGCTAGTGCTGTTTTTTCTTGCATAGAAGTTAAACAACTGTCTAGATGACCAGCATCTGAACAGTCTTTTTTGTATTTAGTGTATAGAGCTGATAAGATGAACGGGGAATTATGCATAGAAAAAATACCATGTGTATCTCGAAGATAGACATGGTATTTGTAGATATAGTTCTTTAGGCCATCTGTAGGGAAGAGTAGAGGAGAAGACCTATAGAGACAGCTGAAGGATGCGTATGTAGGTGCGACTACTATAGAGGTAGCATTGGTAGAGGTAGTTGTAGTCGCATGCATAATGATCAGGCCCTATAAAGGAGTTGAGGAGTTTGTCATATGCGTACATCACTTCAAAAGAAAGAGTTTTAAAGTTTTGCTACTCTTTAGGTGTAGTATAAACTAGGAACGTCCAAGGAATGTCAAATATAACAAACTTTTATTGTATCAATAGATAAGATTTGCTATAATTCATTCTATAGAATTTTAGAGTAGGTTTTGAAAGAGACATTCTGTACTTGTACACCATCGCCTCTTTTTATATGACCTGAGTAAGTGTTGGTATGTAAAAAGGAGATTCTATGACATGGTAAAGAAAATTGGTTTATCAGGGTGGATTGGCATCGGCCTCTTGGCAGGTGTCATCGTAGGTGCGGTGGCACCGGATTTTGCGAAACAGTTGAAACCATTAGGTGATGTGTTCATTCGCATGATCAAAATGATCGTTGTACCATTGATTTTCAGCTCTCTCATTATGGGGATTGCGGGCACTGGAGATTTCAAAAAATTAGGTCGTTTAGGCGGGAAAGCAATTTTATGGTTTGAAGTAGCTACTACCTTGGCATTATTCATCGCTCTCTTTGCCGTTAACATTACGGAACCAGGGGTTGGCGTCAATTTGGCAGCCACAAGTGGGGCCACAGATATCGTTAACAAAGCGGCATCCAAACAAATGGACCATGTACAAATGTTGATCAACATCATTCCTACGAATATCATAGATGCCATGGCCCGTGGGGATATGTTGCAAATTATTTTCTTCAGTTGCTTATTTGCCATTGCTGCAGCGAGCATGGGGAAAGAGGGTAAACAAATCGTCGATTTATCGAAGAGCATTACCCATATCATGTTCCAAGTGACTCACTATGTGATGTATATTTCGCCCATCGGTATTTTCGGCGCTATTGCCTACACAGTAGGAGCATTCGGCTTAGAAATGCTCATTCCCTTGTTGAAATTAGTCCTTACCTTATATGCAGCTTTAATTGTATTCTTAGCAATCATTCTTGGCTTGGCCTCTGCCTTTACGAAGGTGAACTTATTTAAATTATTCTTTGCTTTGAAAGAGCCGACTATCTTGGCCTTTACTACAGCAGCCTCTGAGGCGGCGTTGCCAATTGCCATGGAAAAGTTGAAAAAAGTAGGTATTCCAAACCATATCGTAAGTTTCGTGTTGCCTTTGGGTTATACATTTAACTTAGATGGATCTACGTTGTACTCTGCGTTGACAGTCGTCTTCATTGCTCAAGTATACGGGGTGCCATTCCCATTAGAACAACAAATCTTGATGATGATTACCTTGATGTTGTCTACCAAAGGGATTGCCGGCGTACCAGGAGGATCCTTAATCGTCGTAGCGGCTACAAGTGCTGCCTTTGGTCTTCCTGTGGAAGGGCTAGCTCTTATTTTAGGCGTTGACCGTGTATTAGATATGGGACGTACCGTATGTAACTTGTTAGGTAACTGCATTGCAGCAGCTCTAGTAGGTCGTTGGGAAAAAGAAATTTCTGCGGAAGAATTAACGCGATTGATCGACAATCCATTGACTGATGAAGAAGTGGCAGCCATGGAGCAAAAACACATAGAAGCTATGGAGAAGGCGCACGCATAATATGTAATGAATCGCATGCATAATATATAGCGGATGTCCACATATACTATGTGTAATGAATCGAATGTATGATAATAGGGGATGTCAC
>CAUUJQ010000044.1:0-8028 GCA_963545445.1 uncultured Veillonella sp.
TAGATAATTGTAAGGATTTCACAGATAAGCCCATTTGTTTTGCTTCCTGTTGTCCTAATAAAAGGACATCAAAATCCTGTTTATACATGTACATGTAGAGCATTAACAATCCAATAATGATGGCTGTTAATGGTAAATCTCTCCACTGGATGCCTGCAAAACTACCAAGCAACCAGAACATAGCACTTCGCACTTGTGCTTCATGCTTCGCTCCATAAATGATCATCATCGTAATGGATGAGAAAATACCAGTCATGCCCATGCCGATTAAGATTAATTTCACTGGACTTTGGCTTCGACCTACACAAAGTAGTACGAGCAAGATAGATATACCTGCTCCTAATGCCGCAAAGAATGGCACATTATAGGATGCCAAAAACGGTAAGCCTCCCATGATGATGGCAAAGACTGCCCCTGTACTAGCCCCTGACGAGACGCCTAGTACATAGGGATCGGCTAGCGCATTTCGTGTCACCGTCTGCATCAATACACCTACTAAGGATAATCCAATACCGGTCAGCACAGAATACAGCAACCGTGGCAATCGAATATCTTGCACAATAGTGCTCAACATTTTCATCTCATCTGTTGGCACTGGACTGGTAAATGCTTGGTACATATCCCACACCGGTATGAAAGAAGCCCCAAATTGAGGCGCTACTACGAGTGAAATAACCAGCAAGACTATTAATCCTACGATTTTTAATTTCATGTTATACGCCCTTTAACTATACCCAATATACGCTTAGGAGTTTCCCTCACGAAATTCGTGCCTCCTACAGTAAAAAAAGAGCAACCTATAATGGGCGCTCTTTTGTCTATGTATAGTATACTATAATTTTCGATATAGTGTAAAGTAGTAAACTTGATTTTCAACGTATTGTAATTTATATCACATATTATTTCAACAGACCTTTTCCTAACAATATGTGTCGAATGGTCATAATCGGGTGTCGCCACAACATGCGAGGACCGCTATAGCGCATGACTTCTTTAATTCGTTCCCGATAGGCAGGTGCATAGCAATGTGTCTTGCACATGGCGCAAAAAGTTTTTTCTTCCATATGCGGGCACCGCTCAACACGTGCTTCTGCATAGTGCATCAATTCTGCACAACTTTCACAAAGGTCACCAGACTTCCGTCCGTGCTGCCCTTTGCAGTAGATTTCTATCATTTTACGCACCGTCTTTAATTCCTTCATGCGCTTATCTTCTACATTTTTTTGTTTCTTAATCTCTCGATTCACTACTAACACCTCTTTTATCGTTTTTTCGTATGGCTCTATCAACTTCGTGCAACTAGTAATAGTGTAAAGTGTTCAATTTCTACTTCCTAGTTAACCAACTAGTATTTTTATCGATTGTACCATACTCTTTTAGATAGCTACAAGGTACTTTCTCACATCTATATAATAAAAAAACGCCATACTGATCCTGTCAGTGGCGAATTTTATCTTGCAGTATTCTTTTAATCGCGTAGTACGCGGTAGAACACTATGCCTGCACCTATTAGCATTCCTAAACCATGCATACAAACACCTCCTTTTATCATTACAAAAAATATACGGGGAAGTACCCGCAGCCTTAGTCGGACAAAGCCCGAACTGCTTCAGCTGCTGGTACTGCGACCATAACGCCTTCTACTACCCCTGCAACAAACACCCCTAAGGATGATACTGCTACTGGGAGTGCAAATAACAATGGCATATGTTTCACCTCCTTTTACAATACATACAAACAATGCCTCCGAGATATTTGCTCTTCTCTTTCACTCAATGGCTCATCTCGGTATAACCGTAGTATAAACTATCTTTCAGAAGTTGTTTTACAAAAGTCCCGATAGTTAAAAAATAGGCCATACCCAGATATGGATTAAGCAGGCTCAATTCTCTTTCATAAAAAATAGAGGAAAGTGAGTATCCTGTACTCAACCTTCCTCTATCATATAATGCATATCTACGATGCCTTATACATATTCTGTTCAACTTTCTTTTGCGATAGTACCCATCATACATTATAGGGCAATCGGCAAGAATGTCAGCAGCATAGCTATAAAGATAGCTGGCAACAAGTTCGCCACACGAATTTTATTCGGCCATAATACGTTGATGCCTACGCAAAAGATTAAAATGGATCCTACATAGGATAAATTATCGATAGCAGCTGGTGTCATCAGTGGCGCCGCCAAATGTGCTAACCCCGTAATGATGCCTTGAGTAATCCCTACTGGTAAAAAGGAGAACAGAGCCCCTTTCCCCATAGACGATGCCATAACCATAACGATAATACCGTCTAAAATACTTTTCACCACCATCGTACTATAATCCCCAGTCAACCCATCTTGGATGGATCCAATGACACCCATGGCGCCTATCGTAAATGTCATAGAGGCAGTAATGAACGCATTCGTAAACTGCGGATCACGGCTATTCCCCGTTTTTAACTTTAACCATTCTCCAATCACAGTAATGCGCCGATCAAAATCGATGATTTCCCCAATGATAGCGCCCAAAACCATAGAGATGATCATCATCATAGGTCCTGTCGTGTGCAAACTGTCGCTGACAATGACCAACATATATTGCATAGTGCCGCTCATGCCTAACAACAAAATAATAATGCCACACACCATCATAAGTGTTTCTTTCAAATTTTCTTTCATGCGATGTCGAATGAATAAGCCTAGCAAGCTTCCGCAAATGATCAACACCACATTGATGATGGTTCCCATACCATGCATAGGTCGTTCCTCATCTTTCTAAAAAATAACTACACTATCGTCCCCGTCCACTTCGTGAACATGCACTTTCACCGTTTCCAAATGGGACGTAGGAATATTTTTCCCCACATAGTCCGCCCGTATTGGCAGTTCCCGATGACCTCGGTCCACCAATACAGCCAGTTGAATCGCGCTAGGTCTGCCCGCTTCCATCAAAGCATTCAATGCGGAGCGAATAGTGCGCCCTGTGAAAAGGACATCATCTACCAAGATAACAATTTTACCTGTTGTATCCATCGTGAAAGGAGCCCCTTCCTTCGGTTGATGTCCACGATCATCGCGATACAAAGATACATCCATCGTCGCCACATCTACTTGAATCCCTTCAATGGCTTCAATCTGCGCTTGTAATCGTTTCGCCAGATAAACGCCTCGGCGTTCAATGCCAATGATTAGTGCATTTGATAGACCTTTATTTCGTTCTAGTATTTCATGCCCAATGCGGCGAATGGCCCGCATCATACCTGCTTCATCAATTAAAATGCGCTCTCCCATAGGTCCTCCTTATCGATTATGCTCTTTTGCATAGTCAATACATGCCAAGAAATCAACTGGTAACGGTGCTTCAAAGTGTAGCACCTCTCCCGTCATCGGATGTGTTACTGTCAACGTTTTAGAGTGTAAGGCTTGCCCCACAATAGGGAAGTCCATTTTGCGAAATCCATAAAACGGATCGTTCACCACCGGATGTCCAATATAGGCCAAGTGCACGCGAATTTGGTGCGTTCTGCCCGTTTCTAATTGGCATTCGATTAAGGTATGTTTTCCATACCGTTCTAACACGCGGAAGTGGGTTACAGCGTCTTTACTATTTTCGAAGACTACCGCCATTTTCATGCGGTCCTTCGGATGCCGACCGATCGGTGCCTTAATCGTCCCTTTTTCTTCTGCAATATTGCCTTGTACCAACGCATAATAGGTTCTCGTTGCGCTATGCTCCTTGACTTGCTCCGCCAACCCTAAATGAGATTCATCATGTTTCGCTGCCATCATCACACCGGATGTATCTTTATCTAATCGGTGCACAATGCCAGGACGAATCTCTCCATTGATGCCAGACAAATCTTTACAGTGAAAGAGGAGTGCGTTCACCAAGGTTCCCGAATGGTTCCCCACCGCTGGATGGACCACCATGCCACGAGCTTTGTTCACCACGATCATATGGGAATCTTCAAAGAGAATGTCCAGTGGAATATCCTCTGGCTCTACCTCCACCTCGTGCACTTCTGGAATGGTCACGAGGATCTCGCTTCCCTGTGAAAGTTTCAAATTCGATTTGCCTGTTTTGCCATTCACTTGTACATGGCCTTCTTTCACCAAGGATTGCACATAACTACGTGATTGGCCTAGCTCTTTGGTGAGGTACACGTCTAATCGCGTTCCTTCATCCTGAGCGTCCACTATATATTGTTTCGTTTCCATCATTTACCTCATGTATTCTTACTTTCACAGGACCAAAAATATAGAATCAACAAGGGCACACCGATACAAATGGCGATGTCCGCAATGTTGAAGATGGGCCACACTCGAAAGTCAAAGAAGTCCACCACACCACCTAGGTACAGACGGTCCCAAGCATTGCCCAGAGCCCCGCCTAAGAGAGTGCCCGTTCCAATGCGAGCATAGACCGGCGCCGTAGCTAATTTTTTGCGCCCTATGTACATAGCAGTTAACAGAAGGACCACCACCAATAGCAGAATCCATCGTTGATGCATCAACATGCCAAAGGCAGCACCATGGTTCACAATGTAGGTCCAGTGAAATACATCGGGTATCACTGGCACAGACTCGCCTAATCGAAAATGTTGTTGTACATACCATTTTGTAAGTTGGTCAAGCAAAAAGGTTAGGATGCTTATGATATAAATCATCGTTTGCGTCCTCCTCGGTCTGCCCATTGTTGTAATAGAGCCCCTAAGTCTTGGTCTTTCTCGTGTCGCTTGCCACCGTTTCCTTTATGTGTATCTCGATGCGGTTTTCTTGCTCCACCTTGTGCAGTTCCTGAGTTATCTTTTTTATATCTATTCTGTTTTCTATCGTCCTTATGCTGCTTATCTCGAAGAGGCTTACCTGCCCCACCACGTTGACGTACAGGGCGATTCGGATCCTTTGGTTTTTCTCGCTTCATGGATAAACCAATACGGTTTCGTTTCGCATCTACGGAGATAATCTCTACTTCGATAATATCCCCTACTGCCAACACGTCTGATGGATGTTCATGGCGCCCGCAGAACTCGCTCTTATGCAACAAACCATTGATTTTTACACCAAAATCTACAAAGGCCCCAAAGTCCACTACATTATGAACCGTTCCTTTCACCACTGTGCCCACTTGAATATCTTCCAAGCTCATAATTTGTTTACGAGTCATCGGAGCTGGTAAGTCTTCCCGTGGATCTCGGCCTGGTTTTTGTAAGGCTTCCACAATATCGCGCACTGTCGGTACCCCGGCTTCTAATTGGTTTGCCAAGGCTTCTACATCTACAGCTTGTAATTTTGCCTTTGCCGTCTCCAAGGTCGCCTTATTCCGTAAATCTTCTAAGGACATGCCCAATTGCGCTAACACGCCTTGAGCGATTTCATAGGACTCTGGATGGACTGGTGTCGCATCCAATGGGTTCTCCCCTTTGCCGATGCGCAAGAAACCTGCGCATTGCGTAAAGGCAGCGGGACCTAAACGGGCCACTTTCAACAATTGTTTTCTGTTTGTGAAAGCCCCATGTTCCTTACGATAGGCAATGATATTATTTGCCACCGTGTTGGAAATCCCTGACACATGTTTCAAAATCGCAGGAGATGCCGTATTGAGTTCTACCCCTACATGGTTCACCACGGTTTCCACCACTTGATCCAAGGTAGCCCCCAATTGTTTTTGATTCACATCATGTTGGTATTGGCCTACACCAATCGATTTCGGATCGATTTTCACAGATTCTGCCAATGGATCTTGCACACGACGGGCTATAGAGACGGCACCCCGGATTGATACATCGAGGTCTGGCAATTCTTCGATAGCCAATTTAGACGCCGAATACACAGAGGCCCCCGCTTCATTGGTGATAATATAGTGGCAATCTAAGCCTTCCTCAGCAATCATAGCAGATGCAAATTGTTCCGTTTCATACGATGCTGTACCATTGCCGATAGAAATCAAAGTAACACCATATTGACGGATCTTCTTCGCCAATTCTTGTTTTGCTCGTTCCGCTTGTTTATCCCCCATTGTGAGGTAATACGCACCGTAATCGAGGACATTCCCTTCCCGGTCGATGATAGCCATTTTACAGCCTGTGCGATACCCAGGGTCCAAGCCCATGATCACGTGGCCCGATAAAGGCGCTTGCAACAATAGATTCCGCAAGTTCGTACCAAACACTTTGATGGCTTGCTCTTCCGCTTGTTCTGTCATCGTGTTTCGAGTTTCACGCTCCAAAGATGGGTATATTAACCGTTTATAGGAATCAACGATAGCATTGCGCACAAAACAATGTTCCAGATTTCGATTGCCTTCTACGACGTCAAACATATAGTGCACAAAGGTATCATCTGGCACGACAAATCCCACTTTTAAGGCCCCTACTGTTTCTCCACGGTTCATAGCTAATACCCGATGGGACGGAACTTGACGAATCGGTTCATTATATTCTTCATTGTATTGCAAGAAACCCTGGTTCACGTCTTCTTCGCCTACCAGCTCCGTTTTCATATGCCCTGTTTCCCATATGGCTTTGCGCAAGTATTGACGAATATCTGCTCGTTCGCTCACATCTTCCGCCACAATATCCATGGCCCCTTGTAAGGCATCGTCCACAGTTGGCACTTCTTCATTCATATATTCTGCGGCTAATTGGCATAGTTCCACTTCCGTAGTCATCGTGAAGAATGCTTGTGACAATGGTTCCAAACCTCTATCTCTCGCCATGGACGCACGAGTGCGTTTTTTCGGACGGAACGGCAAATACAAGTCTTCTAACTCTTGCAATTTCATAGCTTTTGCAATTGCTGCGAATAGCTCCTCCGTCAACTTGCCCTGCTCTTCAATGGACTTTGTTACCTCTTCTTTTCGTTGCAACAAGTTCCGTAAATATTTCGTACGCTCTTCGATGTCACGCAATTGTTCATCTTTTAATTCTTCCGTAACTTCTTTTCGGTACCGTGCAATAAAAGGCACCGTATTCCCTTCATCTAATAATGTGATGGCCGCCTCTACTTGGTGCGGTTTAACCCCTAATTCTTGGGCTATCACTACATGTATTTCCATCCTATTTCCGCCTTTCATAGGTTACAAAATCATAGGCTAATCTATCTTGGCCTTGTCCCGGTATGCGCTCAATCTCAATCCATTCCGATTTTCTATGCTCCATAAACGTCACATCTCCTGTGAAAGTTTCCTGTAGCTCCGTCACATACAAGCGATCCGCATAGGGTGCCATGCTAGCGTACACTTGAGCGCCTCCAATGCAGTATACCAAGTCTAACTCCTTCGCTGCTGATACCGCTTCCTCTGGACTGTGAAAGACTTTCACTCCTGCATAGGGTGGTACATAGTCCAATTGCGACGTAATCACCCAATGTTCCCGATTCGGCAACAGAAATGGCAAAGACTCTAATGTCTTACGCCCCATAATGATCACGTGCCCCATCGTGCGCTCTTTAAAATATTTCAAATCTTCTGGAATGCGCCAAATCAATTGATTGTCTTTACCTATGACGCCATTCGCAGCCACTGCTACAATCATTGCTAACATATAAAACTCCTATATCTTGTTAATTCTCCATCAATCCATCTATATATCAGCATATATACCAGGATGGATTCAAAACTAGATTTCACCATGTACTGTTACGCATATATTACACAGCTACCGTCATAGCCAGTTTTCCTAAATGCTCATAGCCATCTAGGGTAATATCTTCTGGTTTGAAATCGTAGAAATTTTTAATATCCTGGTTCAATCGTAACACAGGAGCCTCTAAGGCTTCCTGTTTTCGCTCTAATTGGGTACGCAATGCTTCTACATGGTTCTCATAAATATGGGCATTATTGATGACATGCGTAAACAGACCTGGTTGCAATCCAGATACGTGAGCGATCATATGCACCAAGGCTGCATACTGTGCCGTATTGAAAGGCACCCCTAATCCCATGTCTCCACTGCGTTGGACAAGCATGCAATTAAGGCGACCATCCGTGACATCCCATAATGTTTCATACGCACATGGTTGCAATGCCATATCAGGCAAATCTT
>CAUUJQ010000045.1:0-7958 GCA_963545445.1 uncultured Veillonella sp.
CGGCTTTAAAAAGTGGTCGTTTATGTGGCCGTGGCGCCAAAGATGCAGCGGATCAATTAGCTGTTGACGGCATGCGCCAAACCTTTGATACAGTGCCTATTTCTGGAACTGTAGTCATCGGAGAAGGTGAAATTGATGAAGCCCCAATGTTATACATTGGTGAACGTGTGGGTGCCGGTGGAGAAGAAGTTGATATTGCAGTGGACCCTATTGAAGGGACAAATTTGATTGCAAAAGGTCAAAATGGAGCCATTGCAGTCTTGGCCATTGCTCCTAAAGGTGGTCTATTACATGCACCTGACATGTACATGGAAAAATTATGTGTAGGACCTCGCGCCAAAGGTGTGATTGATTTAAATGAATCCATGACGGAAAATTTACGCCGTGTAGCAGATAAAATGGGGCGTGCCATCGATGATTTAACGGTGGTTATGTTGGACCGTGAACGTCATCAAGGTTTGATGGATGAATGCCGCGCCGCAGGTGCTCGTATTCGTTTAATCACAGATGGCGATGTGAACCCAGCTATGGAATGTGGCTTAGAAGGATCTGGTATTCATATGGTGGTCGGCACTGGTGGAGCTCCTGAAGGGGTTCTAGCAGCGGCAGCATTAAAATGTACTGGTGGAGATATGCAAGCCCGTCTAAAACCAGCTACAGATGAAGAAATTCGTCGTTGCCATGAAATGGGAATTACAGATTTGAACAAAGTCTTGACCATTGATGATTTGGTAAGTGGAGAGGATGTTATTTTCTCTGCTACAGCAGAGGGTAATGTATTGTCCTCCATTAAATATTTCCCAGGTGGTGCACGCACACACTCCGTAGTGATGCGCTATAAAACGGGAACTGTACGTTTTGTAGATACCATCCATCGATTGGATAAAAAACTTTCTATGAAAGTAAAATAATCTATCTATACCATGCAAAAGACCATCCTGAGGGTGGTCTTTTTGTTGCATATACGAACAAGATTTAGTATACTAAGATAGAATGTTTGTCACATATAGATAGCCTATGTTGGTGCAGATTTAACCAAGAGGCGTATAGTATAGAAACGTATATGTATAGTCAATCTTTATATAGACTACTAGATAAGATTAGGAGGAATTCAGTTGGAAAAGCTTATTATTCAAGGAGGTACGCCTTTAGAAGGTCGTATTCGAGTAAGTAGTGCAAAAAATGCAGTGCTACCGATTATAGCGGCGACTTTATTAGCGTCCACTCCAAGCACCCTGCTTGAAATTCCAGATTTGGAAGATGTTCATACAATTTGCGATGTCATTGCATCCTTAGGTGTGAAAGTAACAAAAGATGGAGAAAATATTACTTTTGATGCGTCAACGATTTCTGCCACAGAGGCTCCCTATGATTTGGTGCGCCGTATGCGTGCGTCATTCTTGGTAATGGGACCTTTATTGGCTCGTAAAGGGGAGGCTCGTATTGCTCTTCCTGGAGGGTGTGCGATCGGTAGTCGCCCTATCGATTTGCATTTGAAAGCATTTGAAGCCTTGGGTGCGACTATCACTATGGGTGATGGCTTTGTAGAAGCGACAGCGCCAGAAGGATTAAAAGGTAATTTAATTTACTTGGATTTCCCGAGTGTAGGGGCTACTGAAAATGTGATTATGGCAGCTACTTTTGCAGAGGGAAAAACAATTATCGAAAATGCAGCGGAAGAACCAGAAATTGTTGATTTAGCGACATTCTTAAATAGCATGGGTGCCAATATCCGTGGTGCAGGTACTGATGTAATTCGCATTGAAGGCGTAAAAGAATTAAAAGGTGCTGTTCATACGGTGATTCCTGATCGAATTGAAGCCGGTACATACCTTATTGCGGCGGCTATGGCTGGGGGCAATGTGTACGTAGAAAATGCACTTTCAGAACATTTAAAACCTGTGGTAGCTAAATTGAAAGAAGCTGGTGTCACAGTGGAAGAAGATATCGATGGTATTCGCGTGATCAGCGATGGACAGTTGAAAGCAACGTCCATTAAAACATTGCCATACCCTGGATTTCCAACAGATATGCAAGCTCAATTTATGGCCATGACGACGATTGCAAAAGGTACAAGCACAGTGATGGAAACTGTATTTGAAAATCGCTTTATGCATGTAAAAGAGTTACAAAAAATGGGCGCTTCCATCGAAGTAGATGATCGTAAAGCAGTCGTTACTGGAGTAGAGGCATTAGTAGGTGCAGAAGTAGAAGCAACAGATTTACGTTGTGGAGCTGCATTAGTGTGTGCTGGTTTGGCAGCGACCGGTGTAACTAAAGTTGGTCAATTGACGCATATCGATCGTGGCTATGATAATTTAGTGGCAAAATTAAAAGGAATAGGTGCTAACATTGTTCGGGTGGACGAGTAAGCGAAAGAGCGATACAACGCAAGAAGAACAACGAAAACAAAGGCGTGTTCGGCGCAAACCACTGGGAACAACGACGAAGCAAACATCCTTAAAACGAGATGTGAAGAAAATATCCTTCCTCGATAAATTAGCTCTATTGTGGACCACAGATATTGGTATCGATTTGGGAACAACCAATGTGGTCATGTACGTGAAGGGGCGAGGTATTGTCCTTGATGAACCGGGCTGTGTGGCTTGCGATACAAAAACACGAGAGGTCATTGCAGTGGGCCGAGAGGCGAAAGCTATTTTAGGTCGCACTCCTGATGGTATCGAAGTGATTCAACCCTTAAAAGGGGGAGTCATTGCCGATTATGATACAACAGCCTATATGTTGCGTCATTTTATGCGCCGTGTTATGCCTATGTCGGGGCTCATCCGATCTCGTATTATAGCCTGTGTGCCGTCTAGCATTACACCGGTCGAAAAGCGCGCTGTGTTAGAAGTGTTGCTACAGGCTGGGGCTAGAAAAATTGTCCTCATGGAAGAACCCTTAGCGGCGGCTATCGGGACAGGCCTTGATAAAGCAGAAGAAGTGGGTGCCATGGTAGTAGACATTGGGGGAGGCACGACGGATATTGCCGTGGTGTGCGACTCTGGTGTTGTTGTCAGCGAAAGCCTTCGTACAGGCAGTGATACCTTTGATGAAGCCCTCATTCAATATATGAAGCGGAAAAAGAAACTGCTCATTGGACCTTTGACGGCAGAAGATTTAAAGATAGAAGTAGGTACTGTAGACCCTCGTTCAGGTGAGGAACATGCCATTGTGCGTGGACGCCATAGTGTAACGGGATTGCCGAGGGCAGTAGAAATCACCTCTAAGGATATGAAGTTCGCTCTAGAACGACCTGTTCAAAGTATCATTGAAGGAATTGTAGGAATTTTGGAGAAAACACCGCCAGAATTACTAGCTCAAATCAATGACCATGGAATCATCCTGACGGGTGGTGGCGCCCTATTGCGTGGATTGGACCGCATGATTACAGAGAGAACGGGACGACCTGCCTACGTGGTGGATCATCCACGATATTCTGTCATATTAGGAACGGGTAAAGCTTTGTCGGAATTGCATCAATTGCGAGATACCTTAGAAGAATTAAGATAATCCTTGAAGTTTCATGTTACTTTCATGTTACTTTCATGTACAACGTATACTATATAGATGAAACATTGTAAGACATCATGGAATGATGGGTGTAGAGATGTATGAAATATGGTATACTAGATATAAAGTAACACTGCGGGAGGTGTATATACATGAAACGAAATATAATAGTTAGTTTAGGCGCTGCCGCTGTGATGGCATTAACGGCAACAGCACAAGCGGCACCAGTGAACCAAGAAACTGTATTATCTGGAGAAGTGGTAACAGTAACGGCTGTGGGAGATCCTGTGAAAGAAGGAGACCCTATCCTTACTGTACAAACATTAGGCGGGCCTATGGTGGCGGCGAGAGCTACCGTGAATGGTGTAGTAGAATCTGTTTCTGTAGCACCTGGAGCTGCGGTAGAGAGAGGCCAAGTTATTACAGTTATCAATAGTCAATAAGAAGAGGCGATATAGATGAAGTTACATCGTTTTTGGCGTCGGTATACTAAGAGTGTGCTGGCGCTCTTATTGTGTGGAGCTGCTTTTACAAGTGCTCATGCAATAGAATTTATGAAAGTAGAAGAGTTACATCGCGGCATGGTAGGTCATGCTGATACAGTTGTACAAGGTGACAAAATTGACTCCTTCAAGGTAGAAGTGTTGGGCGTCATGAAACAACGGGGACCTTCTGGGGATTTAATTTTGATCAAAGTGTCGGGGCCTATCATCGATGCATCAGGTGGTATTGTGCACGGTATGAGTGGTAGCCCTGTCTACATCGATGGAAAATTAGTGGGCGCAGTGGCCTATGGATGGGGCTTTACGGATGGTACATTAGGCATGGTAACGCCTATCGATCAAATGGTGAAATTATGGGATGAAAAGTACCAAAAGGATTTGCCAAATCCATGGAAAGATACACAGTTAATTCCTTTGGGCACGCCATTGATGGCGGACGGCTATGATGAAGCGTCCTTGGCGTATTTAGGGGCTAAGTTTAAAGACTTTGGTTATAAAGGCTATGCCACGGCTAGCGATAGTACCGATGACATTGTGAAACCTATGGTGCCTGGTGGATCCATAGCAGCCTTACTGGTGAAAGGTGATTTGAAGATGGGTGCCGTAGGTACTGTTACCTATGTAGACAAAAATAAGGTGGTAGCCTTTGGTCATCCTTTTGATAAACGAGGTTCTACCGGCTATTTCATGAACAATTCCAGTATTTTTACTGTGGTCAAAAGCATGGACTCTGGATTTAAACTCGGTTCCTTAGGTCGTGAAGTGGGTGTCATCACGGAAGACCGTGGAGCAGGTATTGCGGGTACTGTAGGGGTATTTGGGAAAGGGATTCCTGTGCGCATGCAACTTCGTGACTTAGACCGTGGTGTACAGCGCAATGCGGCCGTTACCGTAGTGGAATCTTCAAAAATGACACCTACTTTAGTGGCTACCTCTGTGTACAGTTTGTTAAATAAAACATTGGATCGCGTAGGTGGTGGTACGGCCAAGATATCCATCAAAATTACTCCGGTGGATCCAAAATTGCCTACATTGGAGCGTCGCAATATGGTCTATTCCAGCAGTGCTGTATCCGAAAAATCCATTGATGAACTCTTTGATATTGTTGAAAGTTTGATGAATAATACTTTCAAAAACTATGAAATTCGAGACATCGATGTAGATGTGCAAGTAGAGGAAGCAAAACGAACTGCCACTATTATCGATGCCAGTGCGGATCAAGTCATTGTGTCCCCAGGGGATACGATTGTGGTGACTGCAAACTTGCAAGCATACCGTGAAGGGTGTATTCAGAGAGAAGTTATTTTTAAAGTGCCTGATGATCAAGAATTGGGAACTTACACACTAGAAGTGCGCGGAGGTGGAGTCATCCCGTTGCCGTACTTGTTCGAAAAACAAAAATATAATTTGACTGATGAAATTGTAGACCGATTGAAAGTGCATAAAAACTTTGAAGACTATTTCAAAGATTTAAGCGAAGATGATCAGAACAATCAAATCGTAGTGGAATTTTTGGACGATGACATCAGTATGGTAGAAGAGTCTGGGGAAAAGGCGAAAAAGCAACGGCTAGAAACAGATGATGAAGATATTGATGATGATGAACTTCCAAATGGTGGAAAACATAAAAAAGGTCTGAAAGCATCGGATGATGATGAAAAAGAAAAGAATGATGCCACCCGTGTTGTGGTGGACTATGTTGTCTTAGGTGATGGACAGTTTACAGTGCAAGTGGTGGATAAAAAGGACCGTGACCATTTGCGCAAAAAACGCGTGAAAGAAAAGATGGCAAAATTGAAAGAGAGTGCTTTACAAGAGCACGGAGCAAAGCCAGATAAGGCAGATACGTCCAATAAGCCAAACAAGAAACACTAAAATAGTATAGATGTCATTAGCAGGAGATAATTCAAAACGTGATTATCTCCTGTTTTGATATAGAAGAATAGATTGGGAATTGTTGTTAAAATCTCTAGTGGTACTACTGCACATTATGTCAGTTTTGTGTTATACTGAAGTATGATATACAAAATTGGGAGGGACTATGACTTGGCTAGCATGGATTGGTAAAAGAGTACTCTTTTTTCTTTCACAAGTAGGCGAGGCAATGCTGTTATTATGGCACACCATACAACAATTGCCTAAGATACAATGGAAAATGACAATTGAACAAATGGCACATTTAGGAGTGAACTCATTACCGATACTCAGTTTGACCATGTTCTTTGCAGGAGCGGTTATGACATTACAAGTATCGGATGTACTGATTCGATACGGAGCGCAAGGCACAGTGGGTGGTATTATGGCCATTGCTATGGGTCGAGAGCTAGGTCCCGTGTTGGTAGGCGTCGTATTGGCAGGCCGTGTGGGGGCTGCTATTACGGCTGAGTTAGGTACTATGAAAGTGACCGAACAAATCGATGCATTGCGCGTAATGGCTGTGAATCCTATCGGCTATTTAGTGGTACCTCGGGTGGTAGCCTGTATGATTATGGTGCCCATATTAACATTTTACGGTGTTCTCATCGGAACGGGTGGAGGTTATTTAGTAGCCACCATGGTAAAAGGGTTAGTCGGTATGACCTATGTGGATTCGATTCAAATATTTGCAGTTGTATCTGACCTTACCTATGGATTGATTAAGTCCTGTGTATTTGGGGCAGTCATTGCCTTAGTGGGATCCTATAAAGGGATGTACACCAATATGGGAGCTACTGCTGTGGGCTATGCGACTACGAGTTCTGTAGTGACTAGCATTATTTTAGTCTTTATTTTAAATTACTTTTTATCCGTTGTATTATATTAGGAGGGACTATGATTGAATTACAAAATGTAGTCCTCGCCTATGAAGATAGAACGATTTTAGACCATGTGGATTTGACCATTCACGATGGAGAAACCTTGGCTATTTTAGGTGGCTCAGGAGCTGGTAAAAGTACCTTGTTAAAGCTTATCATTGGGTTACTCAAACCAACGAGTGGAACGATTTTAGTGGATGGTGTGGACATTACAAAGATCAGCGAAGCAGAATTTGATGAACTACGACAAACGATGGGTATGGTCTTTCAATATTCGGCCCTATTTGATTCCATGAGTGTGGGGGAGAATGTGGCCTTTGGGTTACGTCAACATACTGATATGTCAGAAGAGGAGATTCGCCGAACCGTAGGTAGAAAGTTGCGCATGGTAGGGCTCCCTAAAACAGAACATTACATGCCCAGTGAATTATCGGGGGGCATGAAGAAACGGATTAGCTTGGCGAGAGCCATTGCGTTAGATCCCAATATTATTTTGTACGATGAGCCCACATCGGGCTTAGATCCCATTACATCGGGGACGATTAGTCGATTGATTCGAAGCATGCAATCCCATTTACAATGTAGTTCTGTTGTGGTTACCCATGATATGAATTCAGCTTTTTTTGTGGCAGATCGGATTGCTTTATTAGATAAAGGAAAGTTTATTGAAGTGTCACCGACGGAGGAATTTAGACATTCTAAGAATCCTAAGGTGCAACAGTTTATAGAGGGACGTAAATCAGTGAAAACTGAGGTCCAGGAAGAAGGAGATAGGCGATGAAGTGGACCACGGAAGCAAAAGTAGGGCTATTTACCCTATTGGGGATTGCTTTATTTGCAAGTTGTATCATATTTTTAGGGCGCTTTGATATTTTTGCGGCACCGACCATGCATGTAAGTGGGAACTTTCAGTCTGTAACGGGCTTGAAAGAAGGCAATACTGTGCGATTTTCCGGCGTGAAAGTAGGCAAAGTAGCCTCCATGGTAGTGACTGACAAAGGTGTGACAGTGGGAAAACTGGGGCTATTCGTCCGCTAATGCATCTAACAGTTTTTGAGATATCAACAGCATCCCAACTCTGGAATGTTCATTGCGATTGGGAATGGTGTGCTGGTGTACAGCTGTTAAACCAATGACAGGCTTG
>CAUUJQ010000046.1:0-7854 GCA_963545445.1 uncultured Veillonella sp.
GCCTATGCACGGGTAAAGACCATTCAATTTGCGGGAATGCAGTATCGAAATGATATTGGATTTTGTATACATGGTGAATATTGAAAAATTTCGATAGATATGAACTTTATTTAGTGATATAATAACAAAAGGAAGTGTTACTTATTCAATAGTATAAATTACATGTGTAGAGGGGTAATTGTATGAATCGAATTGTATCTTTTTTTACATCACCATCAGCAGGGGGCGTGCTACTCTTTGTCGCTGCTGTGGTAGGGGTGCTCTTAGCTAACTCACCGGTAGAAAGCTTGTACCACTCCTTACTTCAAGCCAAACTAGGACCACTATCCATTGAACTATGGATTAACGATGTGGCCATGGCGGTCTTCTTTTTATTCGTAGGCCTTGAAGTAAAACGGGAAATGATTGCCGGTGAATTGAACACGAATGCGAAACGATTTTTGCCAGGTATTGCGGCTTTCTTTGGACTCTTAATGCCAGCATTAATCTATTATTTTATCGTTGGATACCATCCAGAATTTATCCATGGTTGGGGGATTCCAACAGCCACAGACATCGCCTTTGCGATTGGTATCGTCTCTCTCTTAGGGGATCGAGTGCCGATTGCGATGAAAGTATTCTTAACCACATTGGCTGTTATGGATGACTTGATGGCCATCGTCATCATTGCATTCTTCTATACAGCGGAGTTGAACTTCTTTTACTTGTTCGTGGCTGCCATTATCGTGTTCATGTTACAGTACGTAAACCGCATGAACTATACGCGACCAATTCCGTACTTAGCCTTGGGCTTTGGCTTGTGGTTCTGCGTATTCAAATCTGGTCTCCATGCCACATTAGCAGGTGTTATCTTGGCTGCGTTCATTCCATTCCATGGTATTCGCGATGGACGCCATGTATCCCCATTATCTGAATGGGAGCATACATTGAGTAATTGGGTAACATATCTAATCATCCCAATCTTCGGCTTTGCCAATGCGGGTGTATCTTTCCATGGCTTTACCTTAGAAAGTTTTACACATCCAGTTGTTCTTGGTGTAGCAGTTGGCTTAGTATTAGGTAAACAAGTAGGCGTATTTGGTACCTTGTTCTTGCTAGTAAAATCGAAATTAGTAGAAATGCCTGCCCAAACTAACTGGTGTCAAGTATATGGCATCGCACTTTGTTGCGGTATCGGATTTACCATGAGCTTATTCGTATCCTTGTTAGCATTCCCACCAGGGGAAGCTCAAGAAATGGCGAAAGTTGGTATCTTTGTAGGATCTATCGTATCGGGTATCTTAGGATACACAGTATTGCGCCTTGCTGGACGTAAACACACTGTGACTGTGTCTGAATACGATATGATTAAAGGACAACATATTTAATTGCATAGAATATAAAGTGTAGAGGCTTTAAGTAAAAGCTGTAGTGGAAGGATACTTTCACTACAGCTTTTTAAATTATAAATGTTATTAATGTGTAAAAAATGTTATTGCCAAGTTGTAAATACACATCTATAGTAAACATATGAGTGTTAATGAGAATGGAGTGTGACTATGCATCATTACAAACGAACCATGACAGTGACTATACTTTTATGTGTGTGTATTTTCCTATTATCTTTAGTGATGGGGAGATTTTTTATTCCAGTGCAAGAAGTATGGCACATATTACTATCTAAGTTTCTGGTGTTGCCTATTACTTGGGATGCTTCCATGTACAATGTGGTTATGGAGATTCGTTTACCTCGTGTACTAGGTGCTATTTTAGTGGGTATTGCCTTAGCCGTGTCGGGGGCCGCTTATCAAGGGGTATTTCGCAATGATTTAGTATCCCCTGATTTACTAGGCGTATCACATGGTGCCAGTGTGGGAGCTTGCGTAGGAATTTTAACGCATGTATCCTTATATGGGGTGGCGGTCTGTGCTTTTATAGGTGGCATCGTGGCGGTGTGCCTTACCTTGTTGTTACCAAGGTTAATTCAGAATCAATCGAGGATTGTTTTAGTATTATGTGGCATCATTGTATCTGGATTTATGGCGGCTATCATAGGCTTATTAAAATATATTGCAGACCCAGATACAGAATTACAAGACATAGTGTATTGGCAATTAGGTAGCTTAGCGAAAGTCACTTGGGATAATTTATTGTATGTGTTGCCAATTATTGTGATAGGAACCATTGCGATAATAGCCTTGCGGTGGCGCTTAAATATTTTATCCTTGTCTGATCAGGAAGCACAAAGTTTAGGGGTCAACGTACAGAGGGAACGTATAGTTATCATAGGAATTTCCACGTTGTTGACAGCAGCAGCTGTATGTTTGAGTGGTACCATTGGTTGGGTAGGTCTTGTTATACCACATTTGGCTCGTATGTTAGTGGGCCATGACCATAAGAAATTGATTCCTGCTACGATTGTGGTTAGTGCTTCCTTTTTGATGGTAGCAGATTTATTTGCTAGATCGTTAACAACGGCAGAGATCCCACTAGGAATACTTTGTGGATTTATTGGGACACCATTCTTTGCATGGGTATTATATAAACAACGGAGGTATTTCTAATGGATTCCTTTGAACTTTCAGTAGATTCTATCTCTTTTTCCTATGGCAAGGGAGAGCCTAATATTTTTACGGACTTATCATTCTCTGTGAAAGCGGGTGACACCTTAGCTCTATTAGGGCGTAATGGCGTAGGAAAGTCAACGTTACTTAGTTGCTTGATGTGCTTTCAGCAGGTGCAAGCGGGGCATATATATTGCAATGGTGTAGATTTGGGTCGTGTGTCTATTCAAGAACGAGCGAAGTTAATTGCCTTTGTACCGCAGATTATAGGGGCAGATATAGCCTATACGGTACGAGATTATATATCGTTTGGAGCGACACTACGAACAGGAATGTTTTCTTCGCCAGGAAAAGAAGAACTTCAAAAAACAGATACCATACTAGAGATGTTAGGGATTACAGAATTACGAGATAAACCGTGTCGCGATTTAAGCGGTGGGCAACGTCAATTAGTGGCTATTGGGCGAGCTTTATTACAAGATACGAGATTATTGTTGATGGATGAACCAACATCCGCATTAGATATACGCAATCAAGTGATTGTTCTAGAAACAATAGAACGATTGCGAGCACAAGGGTATGCTATTATTTTTACCACACATGTACCAGAGCAGGCGTTGTTGTTGAATAGCCGTGTTGGTCTATGTCGTGGAAGAACAATAGATTTTTATGATTCTGTCAGTGATGTGACTGTGGAAGAATTGGAGAAGGTTTACCGCACAAAGCTTAGTTTATTTTACAGCGAAACGGTACAGCGTACAGTATGTGTGATTCCACAGTTAGGTCAGAAAGGAGAGCTGTTATGAAGCGTATTGTAGTGTTGTTGTTAGCTCTGTTTACGGCCATTTGTATGTTGGCTGGCTGTGGTACAGAAAATGCCTCTCAGGGGAATACATCCTCTACGAGGGTTGTTACAGATATTGATGGAACGGAAGTGACAATTCCAAAAGATATCAAACAAGTAGCAGATTTATGGCATGCTAATAACCAAGTTGTTTTGATGTTAGGTGGTGCAGATACATTAGTATCTACTACAAAAAATGTACAAGGATTGCCTTGGTTTGTAAAAGTGTACCCTAGAATTAAGGAGATTCCGGCTCCAGTAAAAGGTACAGATGTACAAATGGAAGAAATTCAAAAATTAAATCCACAAGTGGTATTGGCTAGCAATAAGAACCAAGTTGAAATGGCTCGCAAAGCGGGGATTCCAACAGTACATGTAAATTTTACAGACTATGAAGGATTGCGAAAAACAGTGGCGATTACAGCTGATGTATTAGGTGGTAAAGCTATCGACATTAGCAAACAGTATCTAGCATATTTAGATGGTAACGTAAAATTAGCGGAAGAAAAAACTAAACATCTTAGCGATGCAGAGCGTCCAACAGTGTTGCATATCGTAGGTGGAGATAATCTATTAAAAGTAGATGGAGACAAAACGATTATCAATGAATGGATTCGTTATGCGGGTGGTAAGAATGCCATCACAGCAGAAGGACCACAGATTGTAGTAACTTTAGAAGAAATTATTAAAGCAGATCCAGATATTATCATCATTGGTGGTACACAAGCACAAAAAGGTATTGACCAAATGATGAATGATCCACAATGGGCTAGCTTAAAAGCAGTTAGAAATCATCGTGTATACCGCAATCCGGTAGGAACTTTCAATTGGGACCGTTATAGCGCTGAATCAGCATTGCAAATTTTATGGGCAGGTCAAATCATTCAACCGACATTATTCAATGATATTGATCTAGTGAAGGAAACTCAAAAATTCTATAAAGACTTCCTACACTTCGACTTATCTGGCGATGATGCAGAACGTATTATTCGTGGTGAAAGTCCTGCGAATTAAATTCAAAGAAACATGATTTTGAAGAGTTAATTTATGTATGGAGGCTAGTTAGAAAAAAGTTATGAAACGAATTATTACTATGCTCTTTGCATTACTAATTTCCATCAGCATGTTAGCTGGTTGTGGTACAGAAAATGCATCAAAAGGAACAACGCAAGCAGTACATACTATCACCGATATTGGTGGTACTCAAGTTCAATTACCAACACAGGTAGAACGGATTGCTGACTTATGGCCAGCGAATAACCAAGTTATGTTGATGTTAGGCGGGGCAGATAAATTAGTTGCTACTACGCAATATGTACAAACATTACCTTGGTTCTCACATATTTACCCAAATATTAAAAACATTGCGGCACCAGATCGTTTTGGCTTTGATTTACAATTAGAAGAACTACAGAAAGTATCACCACAAGTGATTATTGTAAATAGTAAAAAACAAGCAGAACAAGTGCGTCAAGGTGGATTTACAGCAGTGCATATGGAGTTTACTGACTATAAAGGGCTACGTGATGTAGTATCGATGACGGCAGATATTCTTGGTGGTAATGCGGTAGAAATTGCTAAGAGTTATAATTCGTATTTAGATAAAAATATCGCCTTAGCAGAGGAAAAAACAAAAGCTTTAACCGATGCGGAACGTCCTAGAGTTATGCATATTGCAACAGGTGAAAATTTACTGAAAGTAGATGGCACTAAAACAATCATTGATGAATGGATTCATTATGCAGGTGGTATTAATGCGATCGAACAAAAAGGCCGTGGACTTACATTAACTATGGAGGAAATCGTCAAGGCTAATCCAGATATTATCATCGTAGGTGATGTGAACTCCAAAGCAGCCATTGAAAAAATTATGAATGATCCACAATGGAGTGGTATTAAAGCGGTACAAACTGGTCGTGTATATAGCAACCCTGTAGGAACGTTCAAATGGGACCGATATAGCGCTGAATCTGCATTACAAATTTTATGGGCAGGTCAAATCATTCAACCACAATTATTTGGCGATATTAACTTAGTGAAAGAAACACAAGATTTCTATAAAAACTTCATGCATTATGATTTGTCTACGACAGAGGCAGAACGTATTATTGCTGGAGAAGGTCCACAATAGTTGCAATAGCAGCAAATATATGCAATTGATAGTATAATAAAACCGTAGTAAGAGGACACTTTTACTACGGTCTTATTATGCTCATTTGATATAGAATCCCGTTGTATATGCGCAAAAGCTATAGAAAATAGGGCGTTTTGGTGATTCGAGGGTGTATATATAGTATGTAAAATTTCCTGTGAGTACATATTTCTACTACATGTGGGAAAAAAGAGGTAAAAATGGGGTATAAGTGGTAGTAAAGTGCTAAAAAAGGCCCATTTTTTTGACGTATCTCCCAAAAAATGGTAAAATGTATAAGCATTTAGATATGAGGTGAACATCGTGAAAAAAATAACTCTCATAGCGATCCTCCTCTTGGTGTGCTCCATGGTGACAGCTTTGGCAACATCGGGACGTGGTGATCGAGGTAAAGAGGTAGAAGAGTTACAAGCGTTGTTAGTAGCCCAAGGCTATTTGCTGGATACAGCTGATGGTGTGTTTGGGAATAATACAGAATACGCAGTACTCGTCTTTCAGAAAGAACACGGGTTAACTCCAGATGGTAGAGTAGGCAAGGAAACGATGCGTGCTTTGCTAGAGAATCAAAACAAATTTGAGAAGCAATCAGCATCTCAAAACACCCGTAACGAAAAGGTACGATTTGGTGATCGTGGCCGTCAAATAGAAGAAATACAACTTAAACTAGTAGATAGTGGATTTTCACCAGGCGCCATTGATGGCGTGTTTGGGAATGGCACTAAGGAAGCTTTAATTCGATTCCAACGTCATCATGGATTACCAGTGACAGGAACGGTTGATGGGAAAACATGGTCAAAATTATCTACTAAGCGAGGGATACCAACTAGCTATAAAAAGACATTAACCATGGAAGCCAGTGCCTATTCAAGCTATGAATCAGGTTCCTATACAGCTAGAGGAAATGCGCTACGCAGAGGGTATGTGTCGGTAGATCCAAATGTGATTCCACTGGGAACAGAGGTCTATGTAGAAGGCTATGGATACGCGGTAGCAGATGATACTGGTGGAGATATTGAAGGATATCGTATCGACTTAGCGATGGACAGTTATGACGAGGCGATACAATTTGGACGTCGCACTGTGAAAGTGTATATTTTAAATTAGAGAAGTCATGAATTTGTTGTAGAACAGAAAGAACATCTAATTGCAAACCTGTTATGACAGGGTACTACAGACTATGTGGCTAATGTGAGTTAGTCTATGATATTATATAAGGATAGTTGATTCAGAGCGGATTAACTATCCTTTGTTTTTTACTTTGCACACTACCGTAAGAGCCCTAGCTGTGCTATAATAGATTAGTTCTAAGTAGTCAATATAGGAGGAAATGATGGACATTACATCAACACAAGGGTTATTAGCAATTCTACAAATTATTATTATTGATATATTATTAGCAGGGGACAATGCCATTGTCATTGGCATGGCGGCAAAAAACTTGCCGGAGAAATTGCGTAAACGAGCTATCTTCTGGGGCACGGCTGGTGCCATTGTATTACGTCTGGTGATGGCAATTGCATTTATCGAAGTATTAGATAATTTTCCTGCCTTACGTATTATTGGCGGTATTATGTTGCTTTGGATTGGGTATTCCTTATTGAAAGATGGCGATAAGGAACACAATATCGAAGCAAAAGATAATATTTGGGGCGCTATTGCCACTATCATTGTTGCGGACGGTGTGATGGGTGTCGATAATGTATTAGGCGTTGTGGCGGCTGCAGAAGGTCATTTCGGCCTTGTAGTAGCGGGTATGCTTGTAACAGTACCAATCATCGTTTGGGGTAGTACCATCTTCGTCAAACTGATTGATAAATTTCCAGTTATCCTATACGTAGGTGGCGGTATCTTAGGTTGGGTGTCTGCCAGCATGATTCAACATGATCCATTGGCAACACCATACATCGAACCATACAGCTTGCCATTCCACATCGCTTGTGTGGTGTTGGTATTAGGCGCGGCAATGATTCGGAATCGGTTGGTGAAAGGATAACCACAGACCTTATTTGGTGTAGTGAGAGTATCTGATATAAAGGATATGCAGATAGTGCTTTTCTTTAAAAATGTATAGTCAATAGGCATATAGTTTCCATAGTACGCATGTACAAAATGTGAAGCTATATGCTTTTTGTTTTTTAGACAAGCTAGAGTTGTAAGATTATAAAATTAGGACTATAGGACAAAATGAGTTGGTTGTAATATTGATGAGCCAATTTACATACTTGGTTATTTGAACTTTAAAGTGGTCTAAAGAGTTTTTAGGTAGAAAAGGTAGTAGTCATGCTTTCACTAAATGGCATGAAAGATAGTTCTAT
>CAUUJQ010000047.1:0-7814 GCA_963545445.1 uncultured Veillonella sp.
GGAGGTATTGTCCCAGGGGCATTGATATTATTAGGCGGTGACCCAGGTATTGGTAAATCGACCTTATTATTACAAGTCTCTGGACGTATTGCAGAAGATTCTGGTAAAGTTTTATATGCGTCTGGTGAAGAATCAGATATGCAGTTAAAGCTGAGAGCCCATCGATTGGGAATCAATTCATCTAATTTGTTGGTACAAGCAGAAACTAACTTAGATACCATATTGAATGAAGCGAAACGAAGTCAACCGATGCTCCTTGTGATCGACTCTATCCAAACTATGTATGTAGGATCCGTAGAATCAGCACCGGGTAGCGTGAGCCAAGTCCGTGAATGTACTGCGCGATTATTGCGCTTTGCCAAAGATCAGGATATTCCAGTGATTATCATCGGTCATGTTACTAAAGATGGAACCATTGCAGGGCCTCGTATGTTAGAACACATGGTGGATGTAGTGCTCTATTTCGAAGGAGAGCGGTCCTATCAGTTCCGTATTTTGCGGGGCATCAAAAATCGTTTTGGATCTACATCGGAATCTGGACTCTTTACCATGGAAGAAGAAGGCTTAGGGGAACTCCTCAATCCGTCTGCCACTTTGTTGGCAGAGCGGTCAGAAGAAGAAACAGGGTCGGCGATTATGGCATATCTAGAAGGGGTACGCCCCATCTTAGTAGAGGTACAGAGTTTAGTGGTGTCCACAGCCTTTGGTATGCCACGGCGCACAGCTATTGGCTATGATTTAAACAAACTGATTTTACTCCTGGCCGTATTGGAAAAACGATGTGGTTTCACATTAGGAAATAAGGATGTGTATGTGACGATCATTGGCGGTTTGAAAGTGAATGAACCAGCTTGTGATTTGGCTATGGCGGTAGCCATCATTTCAAACCTGAAAAATAAACCTGTCCCTCCAGATATGGTCATTTTAGGGGAAGTAGGCTTGACGGGAAACATTCGCAGTATTCCACGCATCGAGCAACGCATTGGAGAGGCGAAAAAGCTAGGATTTAAACAATTCATTATCCCAGCAGGGAATGTAAAACAACTGAAAGGAATACAAGAGGGTATTTCTATTCACGGTGTCACAAGTATACAAGAAGTGATGCAACGTATTTTTTAGCACCTATGTGTAGGGACCGTATCTTTCATGGGAACTATAGATAGGTGTGATATACTTGGATAAGGAGGTGACCTTATGATTTATCAATTATTGCGATATGCCATTGCCATCTTGTGCGGTACTATGGGGTATGTCGGTGTGGACGCATTGTCAACGCTCATGGTTCCTGTATGGGACGAAACGATGTTACAAATGGGTGTATTTGGCATATCCCTTGTCATGATACTGTATTATGCATTAGGCATATTGATAGCAACCATCATTGGGTATTTAATATCTAAATACATTTTACGCGTAGGTCTAATGGTAGCGAAACGAATTGAACGTGTGTTAAGTCGAGTTCCAAGTCAACAACTGGTGGCTGGTACGATAGGATTATTATTTGGACTCATTATTGCTAATTTAATTGGTGTGGCCTTTGAAAGGGTCCCAATTATTGGCTCATATTTACCTATCGGTCTCAGTGCTGTGTTTGGGTATATAGGGATTCGCTTGGGCATGGATAAAGGACCAGACCTATATAAGGCGATGGTATCCAATACGTTCAGAGGTATTCTGAACCGGCGCAATGTACCAAAGGAAACAAAAGATACAAACTCTTGCCCTTGCGCAGCTAAGGTATTAGATACTTCGGTAGTCATTGATGGACGTATTTTAGATATTGTGAATACAGGTTTCTTGGAAGGTCCTTTTGTAGTGCCTGTATTTGTATTGGAAGAATTACAAAAACTGTCGGATTCTTCGGATACGTTGAAACGTAACAAAGGTAGACGTGGCTTAGATTTACTGCAAACGATGCGTGAAAAGTTGGCGGATACGATGGAAATCATCGACGTGAACTATGAAGATATGTCAGAGGTTGATTTAAAATTGGTTCGTTTAAGCATGGACAAACATTGGAAGCTCATTACCAATGATTTTAACTTAAACAAAGTAGCTACTTTGCAAGGTGTATCGGTATTAAACTTAAATGATCTTGCTAATGCAATCAAGCCGAAAATGGTGAGTGGTGAAAACCTATCTGTTCGCATTATAAAAGCTGGTAAAGAAGCACATCAAGGCGTTGCCTATTTAGACGATGGCACTATGATTGTCGTAGAAAATGGTGTAGACTATGTGGATCAAACGGTGAATGTCATGGTTACATCTGTATTGCAAACAAGTGCAGGGCGTATGATTTTTGCTCGTGTAGAGGAGCAAGAGGCCTAGAAAGGGTTTTCAATGATTAGTTGTATCGTATTAGCTGCAGGTGCAGGGCGCCGTATGGGCTATTCAGATAATAAAGTGTGTATGCCATTGGGCCAATATACTGTGTTACAATGGAATATACAGCATATGAAACAATGGGATGGATTACAAGAGGTCATTGTGGTGGTGGCCGACCAAGAACGGTCGTATATAGAAGAACAAGTAGAGGCCATGCAAGTGCCTTGGACTGTGAAGTATGCTGAGGGTGGAGCGGAGCGTCAAGATTCCGTGGCATCGGGACTTTCACAGGTATCGGACGCAGCAGATATCGTTCTAGTACATGATGGAGCGAGACCACTGGCTACGAAGGACTTAGCCTGTCGTGTCATAGAGGGGGCTAAGGAGTACGGCGCTGTGGTGCCTGCAATTCCTGTAGTGGACACTATAAAACGAGTAGATGACGAAGGGGTTGTAAAGGAAACCTTGGTGCGCTCTGAATTATATGCCATGCAAACGCCACAGGGATTTCAAAGGTCAGTGCTACTAGAGGCACATTCCTATGCGAAGGAACATGGCTATCAAGGAACGGATGATGTATCCTTAGTGGAATTTCAAGGGCGATCAGTGCACATTGTGGAAGGGGATAGAAAAAATATTAAATTAACAGTCCCTGAAGATGTGGCAATGGCAAAAAAATATTTAGGAGTAGAACAGATGATGCGAATTGGCTATGGCTATGATATCCATCGCTTTACTGAGGGGCGTCCGTGCATATTAGGGGGTGTCTCTATCCATAGCCCTATCGGTCCTGATGGGCACTCTGATGCGGATGTATTGATTCATGCCCTCATGGATGCCATGTTGGGAGCGGCAGGGATGCGAGATATTGGGTATTATTTTCCGCCAGAAGATGATGCTTTCAAAGGGATTTCTAGTAGGCTATTATTAGAAAAAGTGGTACAATTATTAAAGGACTCAAATTTTGGAATCTACAATGCAGATATCATGGTCATTGCGGAAGCCCCAAAATTGAAGCCTCATATTGAACAGATGAAAGAAAATCTAAGTGCGGATTTAGGTATTCCACTTAGTAGAATTAGTATTAAAGCAACGACAAATGAAGGGTTAGGTGCCTTGGGAAGAACAGAAGGTATAGCCGCACAAGCTGTTGTTTCAATGTATGAAAGAGAGGAGTTATAACTCATGAAAGTTCGTTTTGCACCGAGTCCAACCGGTCCATTTCATATTGGTGGAGCTCGCTCCGCATTATTTAACTATTTATTAGCTCGCAAGGAGCAAGGTACATTCTTATTGCGCGTAGAAGATACCGACCAAGCACGTTCCACTCGTGAAAGCGAAGAAAATATCAAGGCTGCTCTTAAGTGGCTTGGCATGGATTGGGATGAAGGTGTTGATGTAGGGGGCGAAGCAGGCCCATACCGTCAAACAGAACGTTTAGATATTTACGACCAAGTAACACAACAATTATTAGAATCTGGTCATGCTTACGAATGCTATTGTTCACAAGAAGAATTAGATGGTGTTCGTGAAGAGCAATTAGGTCGTGGTGAAACGCCTAAATACAATGGCCATTGCCATCATTTAACAGAAGAACAAAAGGCTGCTTACAAAGCAGAAGGTCGCAAACCGACTATCCGTTTGCGTGTTCCATTGCATGAAACAGTAGCATTTGATGATATGGTTCGTGGTCATGTATCCTTTGAATCGAATGGTATTGGCGATTTCGTTATTGTGAAATCCGATGGGATTCCAGTGTATAACTATGCCGTAGTAGTGGACGATCACACTATGGGGATTTCCCATGTTATCCGCGCAGAAGAACATTTATCTAACACACCGCGCCAAATCGTAATCTATAAAGCCTTGGGTTGGGAAGTACCAACATTTGGTCATATTTCCTTGATCATGGGCAAAGATGGCAAAAAAATGAGTAAACGTCATGGTGCTACCTCTGTAGAACAATATCGTGAGTTAGGATACTTGCCAGAAGCGATTGTGAACTTCTTGGCCTTATTGGGCTGGGCTCCTGAAGGAGAAGAAGAATTGTTCACGAAGGAAGAGCTGTGTCAAAAATTCTCTATGGATCGAGTGGCAAAAAATCCTGCTGTCTTTGACATCGACAAATTGAATTACATCAACTTTAACTATATGAAACAATTGACACCAGAAGCGTTGTATGAATTGTGCTTGCCTCACTTAGTGAAAGCTGGCTACGCTAGTGAAGGTCCATCTGTAGAGGAACAAGCATGGCTTACAATGCTTTGCACTTGCGTGAAAGATCACATTAGTTATGGTGCTCAAATTGTGGATGAAGTAGGTATGTTCTTCCAAGATGATATTGTAGAAGATGCAGAACATGCTGCGGACATTGCTGCTGTGAAAGCAGAAGAGTCCTATCCAACAGTGATTGGGGCTTTCAAAGAAAAAATTGAAGCTATGGATGAGATTACTCCAGATGCTGTAAAAGCAGCTATCAAAGCGATTATGAAAGAAACTGGACTGAAGGGTAAATTTGTATTTATGCCAATTCGTATTGCTACGACAGGTCAAATGCATGGTCCAGATTTGAACTATATTATTACCTTATTTGGCAAAGAAAAGGTACTTTGCCGTTTAGGCTAAGTGCATACAAGGAGGCTATTTCTAATGAGAGAACTGACAGTTTTCAACACGATGACCCGCGAAAAATCAGTGTTTCAACCTGTGAAAGAAGGGGAAGTTAGCATCTATGTATGCGGTGTAACACCATATAATCATCCTCATATTGGTAATGCACGCCCTTTTGTGACTTGGGACACCATCCGTCGCTATTTAAGCCATGTGGGCTATAAAGTAACATACATTCAAAACTTTACAGATGTGGATGATAAAATCATCAATACATCTAATGGTGAAGGGGTAGCATGGAATGTGATTTCTGATCGCTATATTGATGCTTACTATGATGTAATGGATGCCTTGCATGTGCGTCGTGCCGACGTATATCCACGCGTGTCTACGCATATGGAAGAAATCATTGCTATGATTTCTACATTGATTGACAATGGCTATGCGTATGCGGTGGATGGCGATGTATATTATCGTGTAGAAAAATTTGAGCATTATGGTAAATTATCTGGTCGCACGTTGGATGATATGGAAGCCGGCGCTCGTGTAGATGTAGATGACCGCAAGGAAAATCCGATGGATTTTGCTTTGTGGAAAGCGGCGAAACTAGGCGAACCATTCTGGGAAAGCCCTTGGGGACAAGGTCGTCCAGGCTGGCATATTGAATGTTCTGCCATGAGTCAAAAGTACTTGGGCGAAGAATTTGACTTCCACGGTGGTGGATCTGACTTGATTTTCCCTCACCATGAAAATGAAATTGCTCAATCCGAAGGTTGCTCCGAACACCATCCAGCAGTGCGCTATTGGGTACACAATGGATTTATTACCATCAACCAAGAGAAAATGAGTAAATCTTTAAACAATTTCTTCTTGGTGAAAGATATCTTAGAGCAATATAGTGCAGATGCCTTACGTTTCTTCTTGTTGAGCACACATTATCGCAGTCCATTGGACTTCAGCGATGAACGCTTGGACGAAGCAACGAAAGCGATTGAGCGTTTCCAAACGGTCATCAACAATTTGCTATATTTGGAAAGTCGTCCAGCAGGAAATTGTGAAACAGAAGCGACTGAATTATTGACAAATGCTCGCAGCTATTTAGAAGAGTTTGAAGCAGCCATGAGCGATGATTTTAATACAGCTCTTGCAACAGCTCCTATCTATGGATTGGCGAAAGAAATTAACATTTACTACCAATCCGTTCAAAGTTGTGATGGCACAGTATGCCATAGCACAATTGGGGAAGTGAAAGAAATCTTTAAATTGATGTTAGATATTCTTGGGTTACTAGAAGATGGCTGGAAAGGTCAAGAAAGTAGTACGGAAGAATACAATCAGTTGATGGAAGTCATCTTGAACATTCGTCAATGTGCTCGTGAACAAAAACAATGGGGCATTGCTGACTCCATTCGTGATGAATTGGCAAACATCGGCATCGTTATCGAAGACTCCCCACAAGGGGCGCGGTGGAAAAAACGTGAACTTTAATCGATATAAACAGCTGCGATCTATGGCGATTGATAAATTAAAATCTGCTGTGAAAGTAGAAGCAAATGGAGAGGGTCCTCTAGAGGACTCTCTTATGCTTGCTTATATTGGAGACGGTGTATATACCTTATTTATCAGAAATCGCGTAGTAGAAACAGGCATTACAAAAACACAAATACTTCATGATGTGGTGACGTCATTCATTAATGCTAAAGCACAGGCAAAGGTATTGTTAGCATTAGAACCAAGTCTTACAGAAGATGAATTGCTTGTGGCAAAGCGAGCTCGCAATAGTAATGTACATGTGCCGAAAAGTGCCAGTGTGCAGGAGTATCGCATGAGTACAGCCTTTGAGGCCTTGTTGGGGTATACCTATCGCAAGGGGGATGAAGAGAGATTGCAGACTCTCATGCAATTCGCTTTTGATGAAACGTTGTCACGTATGTAGCATGAACGTAAATACGCCATAGGCTTTTATCGCAATTGATTTGCATTGAAGTCTGTGGCGTTTTCTTGAGGCTGCGTAAGGGAAGACCGCCACATATTCCTCCACAAACTGATCCTACGGTAGGTTTGCTCCGGAATATGTGGCGTTCTTCTGCTTTTCGGCTAATTGTCAAAAAGCCACAGACTTCTTATAGTAGATGCAAATATATCTTCATGGAAGCCTATGGCGTATGTCTCCCAAAGTATATAGAGTGACAACGTTTCAAGATGGCGCTCATAGGGAAAAGGAAAGAGAATGGCATATTTCTATAGAAACGCTATTTAGAAATGTTTGTTCGGGGCATACTGTGCTCTTCTTGTATTTTATAAATTTGAGAAAGCTGAATCTGACATTGCATAGAATATGTTGCTTTTTCGTTGTTCTCTTTTAGTGGTATAATAAATTGGTAATACCCAAGTTTAGATATAGGTGTTAGTAATATAAGATCCATGCTTTGTCATATGGATATGGTTAGCATGTGTGTATAGATGCTATGTGTAGTTAGTATATTTAGTCATATGTTACTACGCATGGTCAGTGTTGCTTTTAGGAAGGTTTGAGGTTTTCATGGATACGTTTATTGTGGGTCGTAATGCTGTGCGTGAGGCGCTGAAGTCGGATCGTGGGATTCATCGTATTTTAGTGGCAGAAGGTAAGCAAGGTGGCTCTCTTTCAGAGATATTGGGTTTGGCAAAGTCAAGGGGTGTGGAGATTCGTCGTGTGAAGGAACGGGAATTACAAAAATACCCTAGTGATGTGCCGAATCAAGGTGTAGTAGCACTGGTCAATGCTGTGAAGTTTCAAGAGTTGCAGGATGTATTACTGAAATGTACGGAAGAGCATCCATTGTTGATTTTGACGGATGGTGTGGAAGATCCTCATAATATGGGGGCCATCATTCGTA
>CAUUJQ010000048.1:0-7777 GCA_963545445.1 uncultured Veillonella sp.
TTCCTCTTCTTAGTTATTATCCATATAGTACTAGTATACGTGAAAGTATGCAGTATCGTCAATATATGTACTCACCATTATTTTGTAAAAGATACATTCATTTCATCTAAGGATTTCGTCAAACTAGGCACATAGACTTTCAAAAATAGATCTACCTCTGGTAATTGCATCTGCACCAATCGTTCGTAAATCGTATCATAAGCCGCATTAAACTCGCCATTGCCAGCTGCTTTTTCTGTGACGCATTTCATAAACGCTGACAACGTGTCTGCTGCTTTCACAAGCACTTCGTATTCTTCTGGTACCGACACCAATACGTCCTCATAGGCAGGTTGCACTGGTTCTGGCAACGTACGCCATACTGTTTCATTCGCCAATTGTTCTACTTCTCCGTAGAGAGCACGCAACTTCGGGTTAAAGTATTTCACCGGCGTTGGCATATCCCCAGTAAACACTTCACTCACATCGTGATACATGGCTAGCACCGCCAGTCGATTCACATCAATGTGCCCCTCAAAATAAGTGTTCCGAAGAATCCCCAACTGATGAGCAATCATAGCCGTTTCTAAACTATGCCCTTGTAGGTTTTCCACCTCCGTATTGCGCATCAAACTCCAACGCTGAATATATTTCATACGCCCCAAAAGGGCAAAAAAATGACTCTCTTTCATAATCTATGCCTCCTCTAGTATCTTATCTTTCTATTATACTAAAATTTTAGGCATTTACCTATATGAACCCGTATTAGGCACACGGGTCATACACTTCTGCCGAAGCAAATACGTCTAAATACATGACATCCTCCTTTTTATTAATAACTACTATGAATGTATCCTGTAACGAACTTGTATCGATATAGTTAGGAGGCTAGCTCCTAACTGATGAACTTATTATACATAATCACTGGGACGAGCGATTACAAAAGTCCCAATAGTTGAGGTCTTAAAAAACAATGCCAACCTTTCTCTTTTTATGGTACTATAACTATATAACACCAGAATCCACATCATACATGTTGAAAGGAGCCTCTATGGCAGCGAACACAAATTTTTTTGCCACTAGCGATGAAACAGAATCTCGTTTCTATCGGTTTTTAGAGTTAATCGCAAAGGGTGGCGTCTATAAAAGTGCCGATACAGATTTCCATCCCTTCAAAGGAACTTCTTATCAGGAAAAAACTAAGCAAGCTCACTTTTTTATGGATGCTTTGTCACCGCAGTCCTTATCTGAATTTACCTATGGCCGCGCCAAATTATTGACTTTGCCGGGTCTAAGCTACTCCCCCTATAACATAAACCCCCTCGCCTTCGCTCATGCAGTGCGTAAAATGTTGCCTACAGATATTCGTCGCAGTTTATACTTGTACCATCTCATGGCTACCAAGGATGTATCTGAAAGCGATGCTGACACATACCAAAATGGATTACAACACCCGCTCTTCTATTATGCTGGCGCAAAGGATATGGCCCAAGGGGATGACTTTGTATTGGAAGAGATCAATCTCAAACGCTACTTAGTGGCGATTAACGAAGACATCCTCATCACACAAGATGATACGAACGAATCCACAGTCAACTCCACGCAGCTCTTCGATAGCGCCTTTACCACATTGGAAGCTATGGGCCTACTCACAGATCATCCCACTGTAAAGAATGCGTACCACATTGTACCAAACCCTATTGTCGAAGCAGGGCTTTCTGAGGAAGAGGTTGATGAACTTCGCTATGCCTTAGACTTTCAAAAGCATCTATCTCCTATCTCGTCCTACGCTCATTATGCACAGTTTAAACTTTCACTGTCTACACTAGAGGTTGATGGAGCACCAGAAGATAGTATCGCGGACAAGCAATCTGCTACAGCGCAAGTACCTTCACCTATCTTGGTGCGCCAAGTACCACCGTTCAAAACATTGTTAGATGACAAACGATTAGCCACCTTGGCATCTATGAACACTTGGTGCACTTTGACCACCATCGATCGAGATAATCCAAAAACAACCTCTAAATTAGACACCACGAAAACAATCGGGTATATTACGAACCTCGAAGAGCGCCAAGATGACTCTAGGGAATATATCTATAGTACTAGCAAACATTTTAAACCTATGACGCCACTGTTGTTAGATGCGGTGCAACGCATTGAACCCTACGCACCTCCCCCTCGTTCACGCAAACAAGTGAAAGAACCTAATCTACGCAGCTTATACCTTAACTTTCACACATGTCCTACCATTAGTTGGGCGGAGCTACAAGAACGTATTGAGCGATTCCGCAGTCAACGATTATCCCTCACATTCGTACCACGTGAGGACAATCAGGGGTGTCCGTTCCTCGTGAAAATTACCTACCCAGAAAAATCCGTAGTGTATCCATTACTCTACCAATGGGGGCCGTACATTCAATTTGTCAGTGCTACAGGGGACCCTCTCACAGATGACGTACCAGAGATGGCACCACACAAAGAATTAACCTCTATTATTGTAGACCGAGTAAGGAGTATCCTATCCCATTATGAATCCTAATACACTGTTGCAACGCTATATGAGCTCCCACAACACCTCTGTGGGCGCCTATACCTTCTACTACATTCGACTCATCCAGTTATTGCATTTTATCTATATGGATCGTGTAAGTTTCGATGAGGTTGGTGTTGAAATCAACGAATTAGATCCCAAAGATATAGCCGCTTGGCTATTGCAAGATTATGAGCACACCATGGACAATGGTAACGCCTCTGACCTGATTGAGAAATTACTGGAAATTTTCTTTATTCCTGGCGATACGCCGGGTACGCTGAAACCACTCTTTGTGCCCCATCTACCGGAGCCCTATCTATTGACGGACCGAGAAGTGCTCGCCCTCTATTTGCTTGTGCACGATGATCGAGTCTTCCCTTTCTTATCTTCACAAGTACGAGAGAAGTTACAGAACGCTCTCCAACAGCATCCTTATGCTAGGGCCTTTCAAAGCATACAAGAGAACTTTCAGTTGACTCGACCTGACACCATCGATGATCCCCATATGGTCAGCACAGTCACCACCTTGTTCCAAACGATTGTGCAGGGTAAAAGAACGATAGAGGTCACTACTGCGGATGCCACCTATGTGGTCACCCCTTGCCATTTGCGCTATTTTGCCAATACCCAAGAGTATCACTTGATGTGTTTGCTTAGTGAAAGTGCGTATATCTACCTTCCAGTAAAAGACATCCAAAGTCTTACCCTCAGCGAAGTGAGCCCAGTTTCTAATCGGTATTCGGTGCTAGAAAGATTACTACAAGCGGATGCCCGAACACTACAACTACGCATCACCAACGATAGAAATGCGTTACGACGCACCTTCCATGCCCTAGCAGATTACACAAAGGAAACAACCTTGGTAGAAACTATCTTAGATGACGAAGATGAGTTACAAGACCATACGTATCAAATTACCATCACCTATTATCCATTCGACGAAGAAGATATGTATCAAAAAATACTATCCCTCAGCGCCATGGTCACTGTCATCAGTCCTCTATCCATGCGCGAACGAGTGGTACAACATTTTCAATCAGTATTAGAGAATTTAGGTGTACCTCGTTAAATTATGCACGAGGAGACTGTATGTCCAGACAAACGAATCCCTATCATGCCCCCACTGTATTGTGCAGCGGTGGTTACGTAGACATCCACAAATCCGCCATCACTGTCACCTATGACATGCCCTTTTATGCTATTAGTACAAGTCCCTTTAACGGTGGCTTACATCATGTCATGGCAGTGCGCAATCAACAACTCACCTTTTTTGTCACTTCGGAAAGTGAACTTCCCGGTGGTTCCACCTCTGCCTACTTGGCAAAAGAATGCGTTCAGCTAGACCTGCCTATCCACTTTTGCACAGCCTTATTGACTAGTGCCAGTATGGATCGCCATGCCTACGCTTGTTTCACAGAGGACACCATCACCATCGAAGTCATCGCCACTGCAGGCATCGAACAGACGGCGCACCGCGCTGGCGATGGATATTCCTATTATGAAAAAGATGGTACCTTTCACTCTGCAGGTACCATCAATCTATTAGTATTTACAAATTGTGCCCTCACCGATGGAGCGCTCACAAAGTCCCTCATCACTATCACTGAGGCCAAGTCGGCAGCGCTCCAAAGCTTAGGCATTACAAGCATCCTATCTGGAGAACCTGCTACAGGTACCTCTACAGACGGAGTCATCATGACCATCGACCCGAACGGGGACCTAATGACAGACGCTGGCACGTTCTCCCAATTCGGAGACACCTTAGCAAAAGCAGTACGCTCTGCCATTGAACATGCCTTAGAGAATGCGGACAACATGGACACTTGATAGTCTACTGCGTCCTAGGTCGTATAACTATCTTGTTCCATTTAATAAACCTGAAAGATATCTTGTAATTCTATTCCATTTAATAGGTCTGGAAAATATCTTGTAATTCATCTCGACTTCGTCCTCTCTGTAAAGCTAGCATCAACAAGATTCTAGCTTTCACAGGGGAGAGGGAATCACTGACGATAAGCCCCTCTTTCACATCGGCTGAATTGCTCGATACAATACCATTTCCAATGCGTGACGAACGCACTTTGGGAATGGTAATTTTTTTAAGTCTATCCCGTACGGATTGTGGCAATGTGCCATGTCCAAAGCCTCCCACAATGATGCCTTGGGAGCGCTGTGCCACAAAATCTAAGACGTCTGTATCCATACCTGCATACAAGTTTACGATGCCCACTGCTGGCAAGTCCACTTCTTCGGATATGATAAATGCACTGCTACTAGTGTGCTTGCGACAAGGGGAATAGTACAAATAGGCCTGTCCATTTTGTATGCATCCCATATGCCCTAATTGAGTATTTCCAAAGGTAGCCACATCCGTCGTGTGCATCTTCGTTACCTCACGGGCACTATCGATGTATCCATTCATCACCACCAGTACGCCTTGGTGTTTGGCACTTTCACTACGAGCGACCTGCACGGCCTGTAACAAATTGACTGGACCATCCGCACTAAGAGCCGTAGCTGGGCGCATAGCTCCCGTCATCACAACAGGTTTTCCTGTATCCACCGTCAAATGTAAAAAGTATGACGTTTCTTCCATCGTATCTGTGCCGTGCGTAATGACAATGCCCCCTATGTCCTTGCGCCGGGCTACTTCATTCACAAGCTTAGCTAGACGTCCCCATCGATAGGGGCTCATATCCGAGCTATCGATGTTAGAAAATTGAATACTTTCAAAAGGACCATATGCATCTAAAGTTGGTACGGCCTGCACTAATTCATCTACACCAATCGACCCCGCTCTATACTCTGTGAGCTCACTGGCCCCATTGCCAGTGCCCGCAATCGTTCCTCCCGTACCTATGATCATAATCTTTGTATCGTTCATACTAGTTCCTCCATCCATGTTATTACTTGTATTATACCATCCTTGCCATTGAAATCGAATATCATCGACTCAAATTGTTATGTATACGTAGGCACATTTTCTCCCTCCTATATTGACCCTAATCGTAGAAAAGAGTATAGTTAATTTATTACTACTACATAATGATTGAGAGGTATTATCTATGAAAGAAAACACATACACAGCCAATGTACTTCATTGGTTCCGGCACATCAGCCAAATTCCTCGTGAATCTGGCAACGAACAAGGCATTAGCGACTTTTTGATGCAATTTGCCAAAGACAGAGGCTTTGAGGCTGAACAAGACGAAGAATTGAACGTCATCATTCGTGCCAATGCCACTCCTGGATACGAACAACATCCACCAATTATCTTGCAAGGTCATATCGACATGGTAGCAGAAAAATCTGCCGACTCTACACATGATTTCACTAAGGATCCCATTGAACTCATCGAAGAGGGCGAGTGGCTCCACGCTAATGAAACCACATTAGGCGCTGACAATGGCATCGCTGTAGCTATGGCATTAGCCGTCTTAGACGACACATCCATTCCGCACGGACCTTTAGAATGTCTCTTCACAACTAATGAAGAAACGGGTATGAACGGTGCCATGGCTGTCAAAGGAGATCGTCTTCATGGCAAATATTTGCTTAATATCGACACAGAACAAGAGCATGAGTTCATCGTAGCCTGTGCTGGCGGTTGTCGGTTAGACCTAACCTTGCCTACAAACCCAGTGGCTACACCTGCTGGATTAACAGCACTTCACATCACCGTAGACGGATTGCACGGTGGTCACTCTGGCATCGAAATTGATAAACAATTAGGCAATGCGGTGACTATCTTGGCTCGTTTAATCGTAGAGGCTCATCGTGAAAGCTCTATCTCCCTTAGCCATTTCGTAGGTGGTTCTAAACACAATGCCATCCCTCGCTTTGCAGAAGCCACAATTCTTTGCAAAGCCTCTGATGCCACTGCCGTACAAGCACACATCCAAGCCAACGCCGATATCATTCGTCACGAATTGACTCCACAAGATCCAGGTCTACAAGTACATGTCACTCCTTGTGACACACCTGCTACCATCTACACAGATGCCCAAGCACAAGCGTTCTTGCAATTCTTATACCTAGCACCACATGGTGTGTTCGGCATGAGTAAAAAGTTAGAAGGTCTAGTGGATACAAGCAACAACATTGCCATCGTGGAAGATCATGATACACAATTAGATATTCTTATCTCCGTTCGTAGCTTGACGATGAGTCAATTAGCCTACCTACGAGATCGCATCATGGCATTAGCCACTACCCTAGGTTTTACAGCCTCCGAGCAAGGTCGTTACCCAGCGTGGGAATACGAACGTGGCAGTCGTTTAGAAGAACAAGCGATTGCCTTATACAAAGAAGTCATTGGTGTAGACCCGCATGTCACAGCTGTTCATGCAGGCCTTGAATGTGGCTTGTTAAAAGCACAATTACCGGATACACAAATGATTAGCTTTGGTCCTACTATCTTAGGTGCCCATACACCAAAAGAACGGTTACACTTGCCAGCCGTAGACACAGTGTCTAAATTCTTATTAGCATTATTAGAAAAACTACAATAACAATATAAACAAGGGGAATCGCCATGCGATTCCCCTTGTGCATATAGATGCACCTACTGTCAGCTATTCTACAACACAACAAAAGAGCTGTACTCACATGTCACATAGACATGCTTATACAGCTCTTTGTATCATCTTCTCAATGGATACCCATAGTTATTTCCGAGTCTTAGTACCTCTTTAGTGATTCCGCAAGAAACCAAGTTGCCCTAAGTCATCTAAGGTACTGTCTACTACCGTACGGCCTTGTAATGACACCACTTCACCAGATGGTTTTGTTTCATCTACTTTCAGAATTTCATCTGCTACTTTGTAGAGTTCTTCTAATGTTTTCGGCGTTTCTAATTCTTTCATCATCAGCACATGGGCAGAATTAAAGCCCGTAATGCTATCGTTGTATAAGTCGGAAATATTGATGAACTTATGACCGCCTCGATCCACAACAGTTTTCACATAATTAGCCATCTCTTTTGGTACTGTGGACACACCTTCTTGGAATGTGTTTATTTCTTTTTTCTCTGTCACAGGTGCTATAAATCCACACAATAAGAAACGAATGAGCATACTGTATAATTCTATTTCATTATGCTCTGCATCATCTTGTAATTGTTGTATGCCTGCTTTGCAATCAGCCACGGTGAACATGTCTCCTTTACGGCATTCATTTACAATAGCTTGTTCTATTACATTCGCTGTATCCTGTAATTCTTTCCCTTTATTGACCATACCAAAATACAGGGAATCAAGAGTA
>CAUUJQ010000049.1:0-7369 GCA_963545445.1 uncultured Veillonella sp.
TACTTTCGCCACATAATCCACATGGCTCATCCATACGATTTCTTCTTCTGAAAGTCCTTTAAATAGCGGTGAGGACACGTCTACTTGAGTTGGTGTTTTACCAAATTCACGCGTTTCCGCAGACGTTACATGACCACCCAATGTATGTGCCATAAATTGCATACCGTAACACATACCCAACACTGGAATGCCAAGTTCAAATACTTCTGCTTCCATTTTTGGAGCATTGTCTTCGTATACGCTAGCAGGACCACCTGTGAAGATGATACCTTTTGGTTGCAATTCTTTAATTTTTTCTAATGCTTTATTGTACGGATATACCTCACAATACACATTATTTTCACGTACACGACGCGCGATCAGTTGGTTATATTGACCACCAAAGTCAACGACAACAACCATCTCTTTTTGTTCCATTCTGTCCTCCCACAATCTTCTATTTATAACTTCAATATATAAACACTATATATTAAATATTATACCTTATGCACCAAGTTTTGACTAGAATCGGAAGTCACGTTCTCCCTCTTCCATTTGTGCAATATAGGCTTTAGATTTTTCTTTCACCAAATCATTCTTGATGGAGTCTAATTGCACATCGATAACAGCGGCCCCAACTGCTTTTGTTTCATCGTCTGCATAGTCTAGTAAATATTCTTTTAATGTCATCAATGCATTTGGTTGGCAACAGTTGGAAATTTGTCCACTCTTGGCAAGTGCCATGAAGCGGTCACCTGTGCGACCTTCACGGTAACAAGCGGTACAGAAACTAGGTACATAGCCTAATTGCAATAACCATTCCACGATTTCATCCAAGGAACGGCGGTCGCTCGTATCGAATTGTGCTGAGTTTTCCTCTTCTGGCTCTTCCTCTACGTAGCCACCAACGGATGTACGAGATCCCCCAGAGATTTGAGAAATACCCAAGGCTAAGCCCCGTTCACGCATGGATTGACTTTCACGAGTAGACATAATCATGCCCGCATATGGCGCAGACACACGAATCAATGCAACGATTTTTTCAAAGATATCATCTGGCACTGCATTACTGAAATCATCTACATCGATATCATCGGCTGGGCAAATACGAGGCACACTGATGGTATGTGGACCTACACCGAACTTCGCTTCTAAATGCTCTGCATGCATCAACAAGCCTACGAAGTCATATTTGTAATGTTCCAATCCATAGAGCACACCAATTCCCACGTCATCGATACCCGCCTCCATAGCGCGGTCCATCGCCGTTGTATGGTACGCATAATCACTCTTAGGTCCTGTTGGATGAAGAGCCTCATAGTTTTCTTTATTATAGGTTTCTTGGAACAATGTGTACGTACCGATGCCTGCCTCATGCAATTTACGATAATCTTCCACTTCACAAGCGGCAATATTTACGTTCACACGGCGAATTTCACCATTATCTTTTTTGATGGAATAAATCGTATCGATACATTCCAAAATATATTCCAATGGATTTTCCAATGGATGTTCACCAGATTCAATAACGATCCGTTTATGTCCCATCGCCTCTAGAGCCATTACTTCTTCACGAACTTGATCTTGGTTCAATTTCTTACGAGTGATGGTCTTATTTTTTGCATGATATGGACAATAGATGCACCCATTGATACAATGATTGGATAAATATAAGGGAGCAAAGAGCACGATACGATTGCCGTAAATGGCTTGTTTGATTTCTTTTGCTAAGGCAAATAATTTCTCCTTATATTCTGGCAATGGACATTCTAACAATACCATTGCTTCACGATGGTGTAAGCCTACACGCGTTTTCGCCTTTTCTAATATAGCATCCAACAAAGGACGATTTTCCTTGTTTTCTTCTGCGTATTGTAATGTGGCTAGAATCTCTTCGTGATTAATAAATTCTTCCGCCTTGGAAGAGTGTACATACATAGTAAACTCCTTTTCTACTGACTTAGTAGATCTATCTCATTCCCAGCTTAGGTTATCTATACACAGCGTATCCCGAAGGGGAACTTTCAATATAACATGTGGCAACATCCTCTTGATATTGCGCCTATCTAGGTATACCGATTTTATTAGATATAGCCTTTCTTTTATTATACTCCACTTGAGTATCTATGTATACAAAATTAGTCTGTATTATGAAAGCAATTACTAATACTATCTATGCATAAATAGAAATACACAAAAAAGGTCACTAGATATTGCTATCTAGTGACCTCTTATATGTGTTGTTATTAAGCTTCTACAGGGTATACAGAAACTTTACGGTTATAACGACCAGCACGTTCAAATGCTACACGGCCAGGAACCAATGCAAACAAAGTATCATCTTTGCCGATACCTACGTTAGCGCCTGGATGGAAATGTGTACCACGTTGACGAACTAGGATGTTACCACTTTTTACAGTAGAACCGTCATGGCATTTAACTCCAAGACGTTTGGACTCAGAATCACGACCATTTTTTGTACTGGAAGCACCTTTTTTAGATGCGAATAGTTGTAATTGGATATTGAATAACATGTAGTTCACCTCCTATTGTTCACTCACTCTAACAAAATCACTATATTGATCCGCCACATTCTTGATACCAAGTAGCATGGTTTCTAATATAGTTTGTCCTCTTTCAGTAATGGGTTCTGAAAGTAGGATATCTAACTCACCATCTTCTATGCGATACTCCATAGATTGCTTAGCCACCTCATGAAGTCCCAAGATCGATGTTTGTGAAAGCATGGATATAGCGGCACATACAATATCTTCTCCGTAGGGACCTGCCTCGGCATGTCCACGAACATAACATGTTACGATTTGCCCCAATCTATTTCGCTTCACATCAATGTGAGTCATGACAATTACGCCTCGATTTTTTCGATGCGAACTTTAGTGAATGGTTGGCGATGGCCTTGACGACGACGATAGTTGGATTTCGCTTTGTATTTGAAAACCAAGATCTTTTTCGCTTTACCATGTTCAAGTACTGTACCAGTAACTTTTGCACCGTCCACAAGTGGTGTACCAACTTTAACATCACCGTCTTTAACTACAGTTACAACTTCGTCAAAAGAAACAGTTCCTTCAGCTGCTACATCCAATTTTTCAATAGTGATTACATCGCCTTCGGAAACGCGATATTGTTTACCACCAGTTTTAATAATTGCGTACATTATGACACCTCCTTGTATTCGTACTCGCTGAATGCGGTTATCTAGCCGAAGCCAAATATTATTGACCTCTTCATGCGGCTTGCAATAGTTGGGCGTACCCAAACTATGACTCAATTATTATACATGACAAGCGCAACTTATGTCAATGAAAGAGACCTGATTTTTTCTATCTACACCTATGAAAGCCTATGTTGCTATGCCTACTATAGGAGCGATTTGATTCACTAAGTCGCACTAGCCACCTCTTTCATCTATATGCCATTGTGTGCACTATACAATAGCGCTCATACAGATACGAGCGTGATTTTAGAATACAATACGATTCCCACGGTTGGCTATACACTAAGTTTACCTAGATTTTAATACTGTAAAAGTGTACCTATATAGAAGGACGAGCAAATCGATAATAACAGAGCAAGGCTGCTAACGAGCAAACCACCATGGTAATCCCCATGGGAATAGCCGTATGTGATCCTCCAATCCCCACGATAGGAGACACAATACCGGCGGACATCATGGAGAAAAAGCCTAATAATGCAGATGCACTACCCGCTAAATGTCCATACTCCGCCATAGCCATAGAAAAGCTAGCCGCCCCAAATAGAGACACCATCCCTACGGTAAAGAATAGAATCGTAGTGACCACTAAGAATGGCATATGCAGTGCCATAGCCCCTAAGAATAAAGAAGAGCCTAGGAAGAGTACCGTTAAGCTACCTTGTAATAACTGGTAATCCTTAATGACATTACTCATGCGAGAGCTAATCATGCTAAACAAAATGATGCCACAGCTGTTGATGCCAAATATATAACTAAATTGTTGCGCATCTAGCCCGAAAATATTTTGATACACAAAGGATGATCCACTAATGTAACAAAAGAAACCTCCAAAAGCAAAGCATTGAATGCCACATTGTCCTAAGAAAGCTTTGTCTTTTAGTAAAGTTTTATAGTTTTTGATAGCCTCTTGAATACCCCCTGCTACGCGCTGTTCTTTCGGTAAACTTTCACGGAATAGAACGGAACTTATCAATAATATTAGGGAAAATCCTGCCAACACGACGAAAATAAACCGCCATGTTTCGTAGATTAAAATTTGTCCACCCAATAACGGAGCAATAACAGGCGCTAAGCCATTGACCATCATCAACGACGCCAACAGCTTAATCAAAGCCGCCCCCGATGCATAGTCCCTCGCAATGGCCTTAGAAATCACCACACCAAAGGATCCCGTCACACCTTGTAGAAAGCGACCCAACAAGAGTACTTCAATATTCGGTGCATAGGCACAAAGTATAGTGGCCACCACGCATAGCAGGTTCCCTACAATGAGCGGTTTCTTGCGACCTAGCACATCGCTGATAGGCCCTGCAAATAATTGCCCCACTGCAATACCGATGGTCATAATGCCGATGGTCATTTGGATGTTCGATGCCGACGTATTCAGCTCCTCAGGCATAATCGGCAATGCTGGCAAATACATATCCGTCGCCAATGGCGTTACCGCTGTGAGCAATCCCAAGAATATAATTAAAAATAACGAAACAGACTTACTTTCCTTCATGACTTTCCTTTCTAACAATCTCCGCATTGCGGAGCAATACTTTCTTTCCTCGCCAAGCCCATGCCTTGTGACCGTACTTCGCTTTAAATTCTTTATTCGTCATTCCCTCTAATTCCTCCACCTCAATATGGGGCTCAACCGTTTGAAATTCTGGAATAGGCGTCATAGGGATACCCTGATTATGCGGGCACACCTCTTGGCATACATCGCATCCAAAAATGAGAGGCGTTTTGCCAATAATTCGTTCTTCTTCCTCTGAAAGTTCCCCCTTACACTGGGTGAGGTAACTTTTACAAGTACGGTAATCTAAATGATCCCCTTGTAAAGCCTTACCAGGACAAGCACTCAAACAAGCACCACATTGCAGACAACTCTGTGCAAGCGGTGTAGAAAGAGGCAATTCCAACGTCGTCATAATAGTACCAATCACCGTATACGAGCCCCACGTAGGATTGATAAACGTTTGGTTCCACCCATAAAAGCCCAAGCCTGCCAAGTATGCCATATACCGATCTGCCAAAGGAGACGTATCACAATGAATCTCGTACATTTCATCAGGGTACCGCTCACGCAAAACATCCACTAATCGTTCCAAATATTGACGCACCACAACATGGTAGTCGTCACCCCAACAATACCTAGCTACATTTGCAACTCCTTCCCTAGGCACATAATAGGGGAACAAACAGACAATAGCAGACCGCGGTGAAAGCATCGTCGTAGACCCTTGCAACCGCTCGTCAATCGTGCCATTCGTAAACGGACAGGGATAGGGCGTATCCAAATGCACCGACGCCTCAGACGGCAACGGCCAAGGCGCCACACCCAAAGCTGGAATATTCAGTTCATTTGCTAATAGTTCAAGTTCTAATCGTGTCATGTACTTATTATACTATACATGCCCCACTATTATATATAAGTAAACACTCATGTATTATGCCAATTAAGAACAGAACCTATGCAAACTAAGAAACTAATATTTATTAAAAAGTTTTCTCCACTTACCACAGAAAAGTACCGCACATCCCTCCCGAGAAACACAGTTAGACGTAGTAGCCTTCGCAGCGGGTTTATTACATACATGACACAAACACCAGAAGAGCACCACACACCCCTAACACTCCCCTAAGGAACGCCGTTTTGCGTAGTAGCCTTCGTGGCGTTCCCTTACTGCCTAAATCAAGCAAACACCAGAAGAGCGCCACATGTTCCTGAACAAACCTAACCACTGTATCAGTTTGAGAAGGAATATGTGGCGCTCTTCCCTTTGCCCTATTTAGGAACCACAGCACAGGCTACATAGCAAAACAAGAGACGTATTGACGTGAGTCCCTAAAAGTTTTATCCTAGAATATATTACAAATTACTTTCATCATTCAACACAGGAGGAACAATATGTCTATAGAACTACGCAAAGTTGCCATCATCGGCACTGGCCATGTGGGCTCCCATGTGGCATTTTCCCTTGCTACACAAGGCGAAGTTGACCAATTATACATGGTGGATATCGACAATGATAAAGCCATCGCACAAGCCACTGATATTAACGACGCCGTGAGCTACTTGCCACACCGCGTGGAGGCTATCGCCTGCGAACCGGAAGATATCGGGCACTGTGACGTCCTCGTTATCTCCGCTGGTCCACTGCCATCCCCAGAACAAGACCGCCTCGATACACTAGGCTCCACCGTAGAAGTATTACGAGAATTTCTTCCTCGTGTGAAAGCCTCTGGATTCAACGGTTTCATCGTCAGCATTTCCAACCCGGCTGATGTAGTCGCTGCCTATGTGCAAGAATACTTAGACTACCCGAAACATAAAATCATCTCTTCCGGTACATCCCTAGACTCGGCGCGCCTACAACGATTAGTAGCAGAACAAATTCACGTACACCGTCGTTCCCTATCTTGCTACGCTATGGGCGAACACGGTGGTAGCGCTATGGTCCCTTGGTCCCACGTCACAGTAGCAGGAAAACCGTTGAAAGAACTCCAACAAGAACTTCCTCACCGTTTCCCCACCTTCGATGAAAGCGCCGTAGTCGAACAAATGAAATACGGCGGTTACCTAGTCCTCATCGGCAAAGGATCCACAGAATTTGGCATCGCTGCATCCGTCACAGAAATCATACGTGCCTACTTCCATGACGAGCAAAAAGTACTGCCCCTCTCCTGCAAACTAGAAGGCGAATACGGCGAACACAACGTCTTTGCCTCCGTACCAGCCATCATTGGCAAAAACGGCATCGAAGAAATCTTGGAGTTGCACCTAACCCCAGACGAACAAGACGCCTTTCACAACTCCTGCGAACGCATTAGAGAATACATTAAACTAGCCCACACTATGTAACATTACATACTAAACCTTAACTTGTGCCTGTATTTTATTACCTATAAAAACCACGAACAACTTTTACAATCAACACAATCTTCACCATGAGGAACGCAGTTATGCGTAGTAGCCTTGTGCGACCTTTTTACCAACCCACACAAACGCAAGAAGACCGTAACATACCCCTGAACAAGCATAACCACTGTATAGCTTGAGAAGGGGTGTATTACGGTCTTCCCTTTTACCTATTTAGTTAAAATCGCCACAGGCTACATAGCGGAACTACTTAGCGAACCACTTGTTGTAAATTTTTTGAT
>CAUUJQ010000050.1:0-7187 GCA_963545445.1 uncultured Veillonella sp.
AGAAATAACTGCTCGTGTAAAAGAAGATACCGGCATAAAATTCCAAATTAAAGGCGCTGCACTTTTCAATTATGATGGAAGTATCCAAGAAACTTATCAGCAATATGATTTATCTAACTCAATGTACAAACCTTTACAGGCCAATATCTTCTCAGCTTCATACATGTCAGCCTTATATAGTTTTTACAAATCTTACAATATGTATTTTAATCCACCTTCTAAAGGTCAGTTATTTTAAAGGTACCCATTATGTCACAAATTCTCTTATCCATCTTTTATTTTATCTTAGCAGGCATTGCCGAAATCGGTGGTGGCTATTTAGTATGGCTTTATCTGAAAGACGATAAAAGCCCCTGGTATATGCTCGCAGGTGCCATTACTCTAATCATTTATGGTATCATCCCAACATTGCAAGAAGCACCCTTTGGTAAGGTATATGCGGCCTATGGCGGTATCTTTATCGCCTTGTCCATTCTATGGGGCTATTATGTGGATGGTATCACTCCCGATCGATATGATGTCATCGGCGGTATTGTGTCTATCATCGGAGTCTTGATTATTATGCATTATCCTCGATAATACAGATCACAAATACTAGCCGTTATATAATTAGGGCAATATTGCTCCTTTTCCATACAATGTATCCCCTTATTTATATACATATTATAGATGCATTCCATACACAAAAATCTCTAGCTTAAGCCGTGCCCTCATGCACTGATTCAAACTAGAGATTTTTTATTAATATCAGAAACTATGCTTTCTACAGTTTATGAAAGCTTCCTATTACTGCCACTATATTCTATTAAATTTTTTCACCATAGAAGATCAATTCTTCGTCTTTCACAAGGGCATAGGAACGTGTTCCCAATCCCATGCGGTCTGCACGAAGTAAGATGGCTTGCCATTCGCTATTAGGGGAAATATCTTTGAAATAATCCCATGTACGTTTTTCCACTGTGCTCAACACGCCGTTTTCCACTGGTGTAGCTTGCGTGATAATATCGCCCAAAGCCTCATCCATCGCCACCATATCATAGGATACGACAATGCCTAGGTTGCCCACGATTTCATTGGTAGCCCCCGCCTCTTTCAGTTTATCTTGATTCACATAATCGGCTACAACGTCCATCGCCACGCCTACGTGAAAGCGTTGGCGATTCCGTGTAGCTGCTGCCGCATATTCAGCCACCGCTTTATGATGTTCTGTGCCCGTTAAGGATACTAGCTCGCGACGGCCTTCTAAGCTGGCAGAATACCAACCTGTATTATTCACGGCCCCAGAGAATCCACTGTATTCATTGGCTTTAATATGGTTCACAGAAATGACCACATCACTAGTCGCAATACGTTCGTCAATATAAGCTACTTTCACAGATTCCCCGTCAGGAATGATCACCTCGCGAGAATTATTGCTAGGCTCATCTACATAGACCACCGTGCCACCTTCGGACTCAATGCGGTCTTTCATGTAAGCCACTACTGTTTCATAAGCCTCATAGTCACTGTGCAAATCATTGCGAAGCAACGCTACTCGTTTACCAGCGCAACCAATTTCGTTAAAGCCAATTTTGCGCAACAAAAATTCCAATCGTTTATGAATTAATTCTTGATTAACCTCTTGCAAAGGGGAGTAATATACTTCCATATCATACCTCCTACAACTACGTCCTTTTATAAAAAAGGGCTGCATCTACTGATACAGCCCTTACCTTGGCGGAGAGAGGGGGATTTGAACCCCCGCGCCAGTTTCCTGACCTACCGCATTTCGAGTGCGGACTCTTCAGCCACTTGAGTACCTCTCCGTATACGACGGCGTTCTTTGAAAAAATCTTTCATAATCTGACTGCATTCCTCTTGCAATACACCAGCCAACACCTGTGGCTCGTGGTTTAGATTCGGATGTGAAAGTACGTTAAACAAAGATTCTACCGCACCGCCCTTATAATCGCTACTGCCATAGACAACGCGATCAATGCGACTGTTAATAATGGCACCAGCACACATAGGGCACGGCTCTATCGTAACATAAAGCGTGCAACCGGTCAACCGCCATCTTTCGAGGAGTGCATTGGCCTCACGAATGACTAGCACCTCTGCATGAGCTGTGGCATCATGGTCAATCTCACGTCGATTGTGGTGACGGCTGATAATCTTACCTTCATGCACTAACACCGCTCCAATAGGGATTTCTCCCATCTCATAGGCTTTACGAGCCTCCACGAGGGCCTCTCGCATATATTCTTCGTCTGTCATACCATCACTTCCTTTCGAACACTCATTACACATTAGCATACCATACTTTCATCCAATCGTCACTTCCTAGGTGGCTGTGGCAGGTTTAATATATACGCTGAAAGGAACCACATCTCTCAGAGAAAAGGGCCTTGTGTTCTCTGCTACTATGTAATGCAATAATGTATGGTATAATAAAAGATATATGCAAATTGATTTAATACATCTATTGAGGTGAACGATTATATGGAACAACGAGCGTTTAGTAAAATCAATGTGGGCCTTGCTATCACGGGCAAACGTGATGATGGGTACCACAACATAGACACCATATTTCAATCCATTTTCTTAGGGGATTCCCTCTATTTCGCACGTCATCATTCGGTTGTATTCTCCGGTGACTCACCAGATTTACCCTATTATATGACCCGCTTAATTCCTTATACTGAAAGTAACATTGCTATGAAAGCCCTTCGTATGGTGCAAGACTATACAGGCTGTCAACAAGGAGCTGCCATTCATCTATTAAAGCGCGTACCCCCAGCAGCCGGCCTTGGTGGTGGTAGCGCAGACGGCGCCGCTATGCTACTAGGACTCAACAAATTCTGGGATCTTCGCTTAACAGAAGCAGAATTACTAACCATGGCATCCAAACTTGGCTCTGACGTACCATTCTTATTGAAAGGCGGCACTGCCCGTGGCACAGGTCGCGGTGAAATCTTGGAATCATTGCCTACAGGACCAGCACAGTGGCTCCTCATTGTGAAACCTGAAATTAGTATTTCTACAGCAGAGGCCTATGGTCGTTTCTCCGGATCTTCTCGTGTCACAACAAACACGATGGATACTGTCACAGCACATATACAAGCGAAGGAGTTTCGTAAGGCTTTCACAGCTAGCGACAATACCTTCGAAGAACTTATCTTCCCATTGCACCCAGAACTTGTGGCGTGCAAGCAATTCTTCGTAGACCGTGGATTCCCTACAATCATGACGGGTAGCGGTCCTACCATAGTCGTCCTATTGGAAAAGGCAATGGAAGCCATTCGTTTGCAAGAAGACATCAAAGCAGCCGGTCATAACTGGCTTTCACTAATTACGAAAACACATGATGAGGAGGCCTTACCATGACTGCACCACGTTTACAACCCATCCGCTTAGATGCGTACAAACCGCTTCGTGAGATTGTGAGCGATGCCTTGCGCCAAGCTATCCGCGATGGCATTTTACCACCGGGAGAACGCCTCATGGAGATCCCTCTTGCGGAAGAACTCGGTGTCAGCCGTACGCCCATACGGGAAGCTATCCGCATTTTAGAGCAAGAAGGACTTGTGGTGATGATTCCTCGCCGTGGCACCTATGTGGCAGATATGAGTTTGAAAGATATCACCGAGGTTTTTGAACTTCGCTCCATCCTAGAAGAATTGGCGGCGGAACTCGCAGCGGAGCGCATTACGAACGAAGAAATCGAAACCTTAGAGCAACACCTAGTGGAAATCGGGAACTACATGAATGAAAAAAATCTCGACAAAGTCGTACAAGCTGACATCCTATTCCACGAAATTCTCTATAAGGCATCTCGTAATGATCGCCTCGTAGAAATGATTCACAACCTACGAGAGCAAACATTGCGCTTCCGTACCTTATCCATGAGCCAAACAGGTCGCCTCGCCAAAACTTGGGACGAGCATCGCCAATTGGTAGAAGCTATCTCTGACCGAGACATCGAACGGGCGCGCCATATTGCTCGCATCCATATGGAGGAATCGGAGAAAACATTGCTGGCTGGTATGAAATTACAAGGCCATGAAGAGTAAACTTTGTTACAATTAAATACTATGTTGAAAGGGTCCCATGGGGCCCTTTTGTTTAATAACGAATAAAAATTGGTTCGATAATATATTTTGGAGGGACAGCAAAAGTCCCCCCCAAGGTATATTTTACGCATAAAACAGAGGAACGCTGATGTAATATCATCAACGTTCCTCTTTATGCTTACAGCCTATTTCTTATGGCTGTTAATTTATTATTAAACAAAATAAACTACATCTAATACTCATCATTAGAATTTGTACGTCATTTGAACTGTAGAATAGTTACCTAAGTTAAAGCGTTCCGGTCCGAATAATGTATCTCGTTGTCCGATACCTTTAGCGCCAAATGTGTAACTTGCCTCTACTAGCCAGTTTTTCGCTGGTACATAGGAGCCGCCTAACGTAAAGCTTTCAATACCATCTAAGTAACGGTCCGTCAATCCACGGGTACCATTGCCCCCGAAGAAGGAGCCATGTTCAAAGTGTTTGTAGTCCGCATACATAGACCAAGTTTGTGGTCTTGCTATATCTGCCATCCCTAATTGCGCACGCATTACCCAGAAGGTAGGTGTACGACCCACTTGATGACCTAACAAGGCAAAAGCATTTGTATCTTGATTGTACTCATACGCCATATGTCCATTCAGATGTTTACCAAGATTAGAGAAGTTTTTGCCGTAATCAAAGGATAGCATTGCACTCTTACCTAGGGTATATCTTGCCCCTACAGCCAATACATTGGCCACTTGGTTGTAACGATGCGTTTCATTGCCTTTTACGCCAGCTGTTTCTTTTGCTGTTTCAAAGACTACGTCTCGATTACCTTGAGAGTGTAAGTACCAGGCGGATACGCCCAAGTTAGGTTTCACTTGTTGTTTTACTTCCACAAAGAAAGCTCGTTTAATACTTGGTACTTCTGCACGATCAAGAACATAGCCTGGTTGAAGCACATACACGCCTGTAGCCTTCCCTAATGGCACTCGTGGGTATAAGCTACCACCTTCAGTAAAGCGAAGAGCACTTTCTATTTTATTGGTATATGCCGCTACTGGTTCCACTAACCCAGCATTTACGGTTCCCGCTGCTGGTAATGTATTTTCATGTTCCATAGTAGCTCGTAGTGCTGCTTCATCAATCGTTCCGCCTTCTACATCTGTTACTTTGAATGGAGGTCGATTTAAGCCTTCTTTATCACTTTCAATTTTTTTATTATAGTACCCTATGAGCCAATCTGCAAGATCTTGTTTTTTCAACAATTCAAAATGCGTTTTTTCATCTTCCGTAAAGATACCACCAGCACTTTCTCTACCACGATAGTCATCGATAGTCGCTGTCAATGTTGGATGTGCCGTTACAAGAGCATTGATTTCAGCATTCACCGTGTTTAATTGGTCTTGACGTTGATCTCTAGACGCTGTATGTTCTTTTAAATCGTTTTCAGCTCGTTTATAATCTGCTAATGCATCTCCTTCGGCTTGACCAATTTTTTCTGCTAAGGCTTTATTAAATCGTTCAGCCAAAGTAGACCCATGATCTGTCCAGAATTTTTTCACAAAGGTACTACCATCACCTTGGATCGGTGTATCATCATCATAGCTATACCCTAAGATATCTTTATTATCTATCAAAGATAACCAGGCATACATGGCCTTAGGCTCTTTTTGGTCTGTTGTAGTATACGCATCTACTTCATTATTACGAATCGGATACTTACCCACTTCTTTCAAGTATCTAACACCAGCTTCCCCTACTTTTTCAGGAGCTTTGCCTGTGGCTGCATCATAATTTTTAGTAAATCCATATACAGCACTTGGAATCGTAATGTAATACTTAGTGTCATCTTTTTTCAAGTAATTTGGATATGCTTCTTTTGTCCAATTATAATATTTACGGATTGTTTCGTATTGAGTTGCCACATCCATTTGCTTACCACGCATAGCTTTAAGCAATGGAGTAAATGGTTTTGTTAATTTCAATCCATCTACACTATTTAAAAATTCTGAAACTGTCAGAGGTCGCGCCATGTCTTTATAGGATACTTGTGTATAGGCAGAATCTGTAACACCTGTATTTCTAGAGAAATCGCCATAACCTACACGAACTTGTGTATTATCGTTCGTCCAAACAGCACGTACCCCATCAAAGGTTTGATTAAACCAATAGCCAGTTTCCCCTAATTTTTCAGGTAAGCGACCGATGGAGAAATCCCAAGCTTGTTCTCTTCTAGTGATGTTAGCTTCTTCTAGCTTTACTTTATGCAAACTGCGATTCGTATCCGCCGTATCTTCTGTTACATGTCCTGTATGACCGCTAGCACTTGTCACCACTTTGACTGCAGTTTTGTCATTAAGACGGCCTTCTACACCAACTTGTACTTTTTGTTCCCATCCACTTTCAGATGGATCGACCATGTTTTTCATAGCAGAACCAATAGAGGATGTTAATGTAGTTCTTACCTCTGGACGGTTTTGTCCTTCCATATAATGAGTACGCCAACTATAATCGCCTACAAAGCGCAATTTAGAGCTACTAATATCTTCGAATGGTGTAGTGATAAATTTTTCAAAATCTACTGGTCCCAAATCAATGCTTGATACTTCTTTGCCAGTCTGATCTTTCAAGACTTTGTGAACATGTCCATCGCTACCAATTTTAAAGTTAAATCCAAAACGATATACACGTCCTTGCATAGCCCGATCATCATCACGATAATCAAACAAGTTATCAACACCAATATAGGCTTTCATATCATTGCCCCAAGATTTTTGTACAATGAAATTCCATACTCCATACGTTTTGGATTGGTATGCCTGCTTTTTATCTTTATTGTAATAGGTATCAATATGTGAAGAATTCGGATTTTCCGTTGCTTCTGGACCATAGGAATCAATATAATTACCACTTCCTGCCAAGGAACGACTATCCAACATATTCATATAGAAATTACCATATAAAGAAGCGTATAATCCTCTATCTTTATCATCATAATTGATGCCTATGTCAATTTTATGTTTTGGCTTATCTAATAATTGTTTCGGCAATGTTGGATCTGATTGATTCTCTGTATGCAAGAAAGTATATCCTAATCGACCAGACCATCTTTTATTAAAGTTATGTTTTACTTCTGCTTCAAGGCCT
>CAUUJQ010000051.1:0-7087 GCA_963545445.1 uncultured Veillonella sp.
TAGATGTAAAAAATGCTTTATTTTATATGAATGTACGCAAGAACTTTTATATTGAAAGTCATCGTTGGAAGAAAGATAGCTATGGAAGAGTTGTGTTGAACCAATTGTTTGAAGATTATCAATCCTATTTACAGGCGCATACTTTTGTGCAAGGTGATGAAGTGAATGTCTATAAAGAAGGTCTATTAGATATATTGAAACGCCACTCTGAACGAGTTCATAACAATGAGTTACGCACGTATATGAATGAGATGGTTATCTTTGGTTTAGAACAAGCGATGAAAGACCATAACCCATCGGTACAAGTGTATCAAGGTCAATAAGATTCCCTTAGATTCGAGATGGTTTATAAAAGATGCCTACTTATCTGGAGTAGGCATTTTTTCTTTTGCCTTGAATGCCTCCAAGAGAATCTCGGTGACGCCGGAGTTAGAGGAAGAAATAGGGGAAACTGCTTTTGACAAACTATATAAGTTGTGATTTAATATAAGTATATTATGATTAGTAGAACTTCTTAATGAAAGGGAGACAGAACATGAGTGAAATGGCGAAACAGGTTCATCCTGTTGACGAAATGTTACCTGTATCTAAGTTGCTTTCCTATGGCTTACAACATGTGTTAGCGATGTATGCTGGTGCCGTGGCGGTCCCGATTATCTTGGCAAATGCCTTGGGATTATCCACAGCAGATTTAATTCGACTCATCAATGCCGATTTATTTGCATGTGGTATTGCTACATTAATTCAGACATTAGGCGTGGGGCCTATCGGGGCACGGATTCCAATGATTCAAGGGGTTACCTTTGCGGCGGTAGCGCCAATGATTATCATTGGCTCTGAACATGGGTTAACAGCGATTTATGGGGCCATTATTGTAGCAGGATTGTTCACCTTTTTGATCGCCCCTTACTTTAGTCGCTTAATTCGATTGTTCCCGCCAGTCGTAACGGGAACGATTGTTACCATCATCGGTATTAGCTTGATGCCAGTAGCAGTTACGTGGATTGCTGGAGTGTCTCCCGCAGCTCCTGATTATGCCAGCCCCATGCGCTTGTGGTTGGCAGGATTAACTATGTTAATCGTTGTCTTGGTGAATCGTTTTGCCAAAGGATTTATCAGCAATCTATCTGTACTACTAGGCTTATTAGGGGGTACTTTCATTGCTTACTGTTTAGGTGAAGTTCACTTCAATGAAGTGGCAAATGCAGATTGGTTCGGTGTGGTGACTCCATTGGCATTTGGTATACCTACTTTTGATGTTACTTCCATCATTGCCATGCTTGTGGTTATGTCCGTATGTATGGTGGAAACTACGGGTGATGCGATTGCTATCGGAGAAATTGTAGATAAAAAAATCGACAAGAAAACATTGAGTGCTTGTATGCAAGCGGATGGTTTATCCACATGTATTGGTGGTTTCTTAAATAGTTTTCCTTATACAGCCTTTGCGCAAAATGTGGGATTGATCGCGGTAACAAATGTAAAGAGCCGGTTCGTGGTGGCTACGTCTGGTGTCATTTTGATTGTTCTTGGCTTATTCCCTAAATTAGCGGCTATCATTGCTTCTATTCCAAGTGCCGTCCTTGGTGGCGCGGGGATTGCCATGTTTGGTATGATCATTGCTAGCGGTATTCGGTCGTTAGGAAAAGTAGATTATGATGACAATCACAACTTAGTCATTGTAGCTATGAGTATTGGCGTAGCTATGATTCCGATTGCAGCACCAGAGTTCTATCATAATTTTTCAGCGGCCGCTAAAATCGTCTTTAAAAGTGGTATTACCTTTGGTAGTGTCCTAGCCGTTGTATTGAACTTGATCTTTAATGGAGTTCAGGGAGAAGAAGAAACAAAATAAAGCATAATTGCAACATACATGTAGAAGACAAGAACGTTATATCTTTCATAACCTTGAATATATTTCGAGGCTGTGAAAGTATAACGTTTTTTATATGGAAATATGTATCTTTTATTATAGATTTACTGGCTAAACGTGATATAATAAAGTTTATATAGGTAAATTTAAATATACTAATCTAAGGAGATATAATGAACGCTAAAATTATTGCAATTTCTATAAGCCGAGCAAAAGGGCAAAAGAAAACAAATATTCCAGAAGCAGAATTGCTTGTGAATCACGGTATTGAAGGAGATGCGCATGCAGGCCCGTGGCACCGTCAGTTGAGTTTGTTGGGCATTGAAAGTATTGAATTGATGCGCAAAAGTGGTGCTGATGTGAATCCCGGCGACTTTGCGGAAAATATTACAGTAGAAGGATTGACATTATTCCAATTGCCAGTGGGAACCAAACTAGCCTTAGGAACTACAGTGGTAGAGGTAACACAAATTGGAAAGGAATGTCATCAAGGTTGTGAGATTATGCAACAGGTGGGAAGCTGCATCATGCCAACCCAAGGTATTTTTGGGCGCGTTTTAGAAGGTGGCGTGATTCGTGTAGGTGACCCAGTGAAAGTGTTAGAGGAACCAGGCGATGCGTGATAGCCAAGGGCGTATCATTGAATATGCTCGTATTTCGTTGACGGAAGCCTGTAATTTTTGCTGTACCTATTGTAGACCTCATGAGATCACAGAAGCGATGGCACCAGTGTTGCCAGTATCCTTTTGGATGCCTTTGCTAGAGGCGTTACATCTTGGTGGTGTGAAAGCATTGCGTTTCACCGGTGGAGAACCTTTGTTGTATCCATATTTGTATGAACTGTTAGAGGGCGTGCAGGAGCAACAATGGTTTTCAGATATTTCTATGACCACCAATGGTAGTCTGCTCCATCGATTTGCAAAAGATATTTACGAACGAGGCGTGCGACGCTTAAATATCAGTCTTGATGCAGTGGATGAAGAAGGCTTTGCCAAAGCTGTGGGGCGGGATGGACAATTAGCAGCTGTCCTACAAGGGATTGAAACAGCCAAATCTGTAGGCTTTCAAAATATAAAAATTAATACAGTAGTACAGGCTCCTTTTACAGATGCAGAGGTGAAGACCTTGTTGCATTATGGAAAAGAGTGGGGCGTTGTATGGCGCTTTATTGAATATATGCCATTTCAAGGGAAGCAGAATCATGTGCCTACCTTTGGAGAATGGAAAACACAAATTGAGCGCATAGTGGGAGCTGAGTTACAGCCGGTTTCAGATCGATTAGGATTTGGACCTGCCCAATACTTCAGACTCCCAGATGGACAGAAAATTGGATTTATTTTCCCTTTGTCGAATCAATATTGTGCGTCCTGTAACAGGATTCGGTTTACTGCTGATGGAGCACTTAGATTGTGCTTGTTGCGAGATGAAGATCTAGATTTACAACAGTTCATTGCATCGGGAGCTACGCCAAAGGCGATATTGCAACGCATCGAAGATGCTCTACAGGGGCGCTATGCTAGTCATGACGGGGAAGAAATTCAAAAAGTAGAACGACCAATGTGGCGCATTGGTGGATAGGAGTTATGATGAAGGTAGAATCATTTGGACATTTACCAGATGGACGAGAAGCACAGTTATATGTGCTAGAGAACGACATGTTACAGGTGCGTATCAGCAATTATGGTGCTACTATCGTGGCCGTCTATGACAAGGTACTAAAGCGGCACTTAGCTCTAGGCTATGATTCTGTAGCTGACTATGCGGTGAAACATGGTCAATTAGGTGCTACTGTGGGGCGGGTGGCGAATCGTATTGCTAATGCCAGCTATTCTTGGAATGGCACGACTCATACATTGACACCGAATAATGGGCCTAATTTACTTCACAGTGGAACAGGAAATATTGGACATCGGTTGTGGCAGTTTGTATCAGAAGAAAGTACAGGGTATCAGGTATGTATGACACATACAATCACAGCAGAGGAAGATGGGTTCCCTGGCAATTTACAGGTGAAAGGTATCTTTCAATTGCAAGACACTGAGTTAACTGTAAAATACCTGTATGAAACAACGGAAGATTCCTTTGTGAATCTGACGAATCATGTGTATTTCAACCTTCATGGTAAGGGTGATTTGACGGACCACGTATTGCAATTGGGGGCGACCCACTATATGCCATTTGGAGACCATCAAATTCCACTGCCAACACCATTGCCAGTGGAAGGAACTCCTTTTGATTTTATGGTTGGCAGAGATGTACAACAGGCATTGACACAGTATGAAACGGAGCTAAGCCCGTACAGAGGGTATGACCATGATTTCGTGGTATCTCCATTACCTGCGCTACAAGCTGAAGCACATGGCGCTGTCTTGCCATTTGCGGTGGTGCAAGGTCGTGATGTACAGTTGACAATGCATACGGATGCACCGCACTTTCAGGTGTATACCGGTAACTGGCTAGATGAAGAAGGTCGTGAGCGACACTATGGCTCCCATGCGGGAATTGCTATAGAACCGCAATTTGTGCCAGATGATATTCATTCTGTGGGGGCTAGTCGAACGAAGGCTCACACTACTTATGAAAGAACGATTATCTATACCTTTACCCATATCTAGGAGGTCCTATGAAATCATTTACGTATTACAATCCTACACGCATTGTGTTTGGCCGAGATTGTGTGAAAGAATCTTTACAAGGTGAATTAGCTCATTATGGAAAGCGAGTGTTGTTGACATATGGAGGCGGCAGCATCAAGAAGAATGGTATTTATCAAACTGTGATGGATCTATTACAGAAGACTGGTAAAGAAGTGGTTGAACTGAGCGGCATTATGTCGAACCCTCGGACCACGAAAGTACGAGAAGGGATTGCTTTGTGCAGAGAGCACAAGATTGATTTCATCCTAGCGGTAGGGGGCGGTTCTGTTATTGACTGCACGAAGTTCATTGCTGGTGGTGCTAAATTACCAGAAGAAGTAGACTTTTGGCAAAGATTTTTCTTGGACCACCAAACTGTGACAGAGGCGATTCCTTTTGGTGTGGTCTTGACCATGGCAGCGACAGGTAGTGAGATGAACAGTGGTGGGGTGATTACGGATTGGGATACGCAAAAGAAATTGAGCGCATATGGACCAGCCTTGTTTCCGCAATTTTCTATGCTAGACCCAACCTATACATACACATTACCACGAGAACAAGTGGCCTATGGCATCGTAGATATGTTGTCCCATTTATTAGAACAATATATATCCACTCCAGATGATGATAATGTAACAGACTCTGCTATCGAGGGGGTGTTCAAAAATATTCTGCGCAATGGTCGTCGCTCTATGGAAAATTTAGAAGATTATGAGGCTCGTTCGAACATTATGTGGGGGGCTACTTTGGCGTTGAATCGCTCCTTAGGATTGGGAAAACGACAAGATTGGATGACTCATGCCTTAGAGCATGCACTATCTGCTTTTTATGATATTCCTCATGGGGCAGGGCTCGCTATTATGCATCCAGCCTATTTGCGTTGGATCTTGCCAAATGCAACACCACGGCTTATGCGATTTGCTAAAGAAGTGTGGGGTATTGAACAAGGCACTATGTCAGATGCAGACTATGCTTTAGCAGGCATTGTAGCTTTGGAAACGTATTTTAAGGAAATTGGTGCGCCATCTACCTTGAAAGAGGTGGGGATTCCAAAAGAAGTCTTAGGTGAGATTGCAGCTAGCTGTGTGCGATATGCCACGGCCTATAGCGATCTTTCTGTGCCGGATGTACAAGCTTTATATGAAAGCGTGTTTGAATAATTGACTGCAAAGAGGAACGGAGTGTGCCCAGGTACACTCCGTAATCTATGTAGAGATTAGGGCGATGATGATTGACATTTTCGTAGAATATCAGTATAATTATAGCTATTGTTAATAAGAAATTTAAGTAATGTATTCATAAAGGAAGCAGTGTCATGTGGCACTGTTTTCGTATATGAAGGAATAGAAATGGAGAGACTCATATGGCAGAGGTAAAAGAAACATTACTCACAGCCGAAGGCTTAAAGAAACTGGAAGAGGAACTAAATCATTATAAATCTGTACGCCGTATCGAAGTAGCGGAACGTATTAAAGTTGCTATTTCTTATGGTGATATTTCCGAAAACTCCGAATATGATGATGCTAAAAATGAACAAGCTTTCATCGAAGGTCATATTATTGAGTTGGAAAATAAAATCAACACCGCTAAGATTATTGAGGAAAATGTAAAAGGCGATACAGTGACAGTAGGTAGCAAAGTTACATTACTAGATGAAGAATTTGATGAAGAGCTTGTGTATACTATCGTAGGTTCTTCTGAAGCAGATCCTTTCAACAATCGTATTTCCAACGAATCCCCAGTGGGCGTTGCGATCTTAGGTAAAGCAAAAGGCGACAAAGTAGAAGTGAACACACCAGATGGTATGGTGAGTTTTAAAGTATTAGATATTCAATAAGGGTAAAGCAGTATAAGGAGGCCCCTCATGAGCGAAGAAAAACATGTACCAGAGCAATTGGATTTAAACGATCAAATGTTGGTACGCCGCGAAAAGTTGGCACAATATGAAGAGGATAATATCTATCCATTTGGACAACGGTTTGTTGTTCAACATAAGGCACTCCAAATTAAGGATGAATTCCGTGATTTTGATGGTCAACCAGTAGTACTAGCTGGTCGCTTGATGACAATTCGTTCGCATGGTAAAACAGCCTTCGCTAATTTGCGTGATTTATCTGGCGACATTCAAGTGTACTTCCGTAAAGATGTGATGGGTGAAGACGCTTACAAACATGTAAAAATGCTTGATATGGGTGATATTGTAGGCATTGAGGGCCATGTATTTAAAACACAAAAAGGCGAAATTACAGTGAAAGTCAATAAATTGACTTTATTGTCTAAATCCCTTCGTCCATTACCAGAAAAATGGCATGGTTTGAAAGATACAGAACTTCGCTATCGCCAACGCTATGTGGATTTAATCGTAAATCCAAGTGTTCGTGATACATTTGTGAAACGTACGAAAATTGTAGCAAAAATTAGAGAGTATTTGAATAGCAAGCAATTCATGGAAGTAGAAACTCCTATGATGCATGCCATTCCAGGCGGTGCAGCAGCACGCCCATTCATTACGCATCACAATGCGCTTGATATTGATATCTATATGCGTATTTCCCCTGAGTTATACTTAAAACGTTTG
>CAUUJQ010000052.1:0-7015 GCA_963545445.1 uncultured Veillonella sp.
TTTATCTTGAAATCCTTCCCGATATCCTGCGACAGAAAATGCTTGGCAAGGAAATCCCCCTAAGATAATATCTACATCTGGTACATCTTCCGCTTTTACATCACGAATATCTCGACCATCCACAGTGAGGTCGAAATTATGTTCAAATGTAGCTCGAGCTTTTTCATCAAATTCATTAGCATATACGGTTCTACAGATATTTTCAAATCCGTAATCTATGCCCCCAACACCGGCAAAAAAAGATGCACACTTTAACATATCTATACTCCTAATATAAAAATAGCGGCGCGTCGCAATTTACCATTCTTAAAAAAATTCCCTACTTTCAAAATTATAAAAGGGAATATATATACTTATTTTATCACAGAATCTCCTACACTGCGATACTTCTTTTCTGATATTTTCCAAATAAAAAAGAACTGCAACGAAAATGTAAACATGTACATTTTGTTACAGTCCTTTTGTGTAGTACATCTCTTTTCTAATTCCCCTCAGCCAATTCTCTTCCTTTTTCTGTCACTTTCAGCATAATTTTTTCAGGCGACAAGCAGTCCAAGAGATAGGTTCCGCCTAACACGTTAAGATACTTACTCAGTTCTCGCACTAACTCTGCGGAGATTATAATGCCTTCCCCGCGAAGTGCCAACAAGGCATCTAGGAAGGCATGAACGATGCGCGGGTTATTGGATGTATTCCGTTCTAAGATGTCCGATATAAAGCTAGCTTGGTTAGCGCAAAGGGATCTGGCCGCTGTCCGTCATAGGTTAAGCGCCCAATCCACCACAGGCGAGCCACGCCTTGTCGAGTCAAGGACAACCGCGGTCCCATACCAAAGAAGAAATGGTTCCGCAAGGTATCCACCGAAGAGTTTCCATCAATGGCCCAGCGGTATTTGATATACTTCCAAAAATAGCTGAGTCCTAATCCCGCCCACAGGCGTTCGTCCGACGCTTGGGAGTCCGTCAAGAACTGTAAATTGCTATACACAATTTCCACATTCTTCGCCTCTGTAGCAAAGGGATTGTCCCCGTCCATCACCAGTTCAAAATCAGGAATGTCCTCATAGGATGTGGGCAAAAATAGCATTCCCTCTAGTTTTTCTTCTAGCCAGGTAGCGTCATCCGAATCAAATCGAGGTTTCCAAATCTCTAGATTGCTCTTGATAATATCGATGCTATCTTGGGAGATTAATTGTAATTTCATAGCTCCTCATCTCCTATCGAATCCATTCCATACACAAGGGTACTGAAAGCCCCTGAAATAGGATTATGCAACATTTTCTGAGCTAAGTCCATCATGGAATATTCCTCAAACTCTTCGCTTTCCAAGGTACACTGAAAGCTCCGCTTCAATACACTGCGAATGGTGCGATACCAAACTTTATCCTCATAGTCCATCCGCTCTTCCACACGCATCTGTTTCAGCTCCGACAACACGTAGATCAACGCTGGAATAATCGTCATCGAATGCAGGACCTTACGCATAGATACATTCCCAAATATAGCTTTATAGCTCGTATAATCGTGGACAGGCAGTTTAATGATCAATTTCTGTTGCTCGTAGTCCACCACCATGTGTTGGTAACTTTCATCAGGATGTTTCGTAATCGTAAAAATAGACGGCGTATTACTCAAATCGTCCACTACTTTTTCAATATCTGTATCAAAGGTATCCCCTACGGCAAGGATGCATCCGTCCTCTATTTCAAAGGATTGCCCCACATAATCTTCGTGAAAGTTCGACGACGTATAGTTTGGAATATCTTCTTTCGCTACGATGAATGTACAGATTTCTAAGCGACCATTGATCTCCTTATCCAGCAACAAACATTGCAAAGACCGTTCTCTCGACTCGTACACACGGCGAAATCCCGTTTGCGCACACTCAAAGTGATAGGCATACACGGCGCGCCCTTCAAAGATGAGTGCATCCAAGGCAGAGCAAGATAAATTCGCCTCTAAGGTGACTTTCACATCGTACCCATCATTGGCAAGCTGTATATCTACTTGAAAGGAGCTGTCTACATAATCATCGGAATAGTTTGCTAAAACCGGATACGGATACAGCTTTTGTCTTATTTCCATAAGCCACTACCTCCATCGAACAGAAGTCTTTATAATCGATGCGAACCGTAATCCGCATCGGTGTATCTTTCACAAATGTCAATCCACGAATGCGATTCCCTTCCATGTAGCAGTTGGGATTCCCCGTGCAGTCCACCTCTAATAGGTTCGCCCGATAATGGCTACTTTCTGCCACCATAAACACGTCCATCATACCATTTTGAGCATGCACTGTAGGCACAAATACAATCTGGTAGATCCCTTCTTTGCGGTTTAAACAGATGATACGAGACCGTTTGAAAGGAATCACAGAAATGCGCTTTTGCGCCGTCATCTGCCGGTCCCCTGCGCGAGTTGGCATGGTGGTTCGCTGTCTCCTTTGTCGTGTAATCCGCTTTTGACCGAGGCCTCCTTCTAGCTGTTGGGTCGGCGACTCTTTGTGCGCCTCGTAATCTTCAAAAAGAGGGTCATCCCCTTTTTTGCGACTCTTCGTGACAAGCGGTTTTTGCTTGTTCACCTCAATATGCCGAATCCGATCCGACACGTGATCCACCTGCTGTTTCTCTTCCCCGCCTGTTTCCAAGGCTGGCAACAGTTCGCCTACAGCAGGGTCCATACTATCTTGTACATCTTCGCTTTGCAAGATTTTCAACTGTTCTTTCATAAATCTCGTGAAAGAAGACAGTAACTTCCGCGCCTCTTCTGGGCGATCTGAACGTTCAATTTCCCACTCCATGTGCTGTGGGTTTTCTAAATTGCGTAAATACCCGTTGAGTTCATGACCTTTAATATATAAGGTTCCACCAAAGGGAATCACTCCATTGATTCGATCTTTATCCAGAATTTTCATGCCCGTTTCACGAATCATAGCCACGCGACGGCATGATTGCAGGTCTTCACTGATCAATAAGCGCAACTCTACTTCTCCACGCATACCTGGTTTGTCCACGGTCATAGTAAAGGTCGGACACGTCTCTTCGTCGCCCGTCAATACCCGATAGTACACATCGGCATAGCCTTTTCTAAGGTCCGGGCGATCGGCTTTTCGCTCTGTATAGCGAGCGATAAGTGCTGGCAAAGTATCTTTCGAAATCGCCTGATGGCCTACTTTCACCACCAAGGTGCCCTGTAATATAGCATAGAGGAATCCATCGAGGATGGCCCCGATCATATCTTCTTCCCAATGGGCAAAACTGTGAAAGCCCAACACAAACACATCTGTACCGTACATATGGGAAGGACGTGTGAAGTCAGGGTCTAAGGAGTACGATTCCCAAATGGGCATATTTTTTTCCTGCCCATAAAAGCCGGTCCCCTGCGTAATGGTCTCATCTTCTTGGGTAAAAGACGTCAGACGAGACACGCCTTGGTAGGCAGAAATGCCATCTTGCTCTACCGTACTATACAACACTGTACGTAACCGAGAACATGCATAAGGCGCAAATTTACCAATCCCAAAGGAACCTCCTTTAGTGCCACTTTTATCGGAAGCACCAGTAGATTTAATCAAGTTGCACCACGGCGAATTGTAGGTATCCTTAGCGCCGGTCAGGCCCGTTGTATGAAAGTCGCTAATCCGCAAACAAGTCATCATCATTTCGTGAGTAGCATCCATGGCCGTACTGTAGAACTTGCGAGCCTTGTCAGATTGCTGGATAGACCAAAATTGATACCCCCTCTGAAAGGCATCTTGCAAGGTCTCAATGCCGGGAATATCGTTTGTGGGAATTGAAAAGGCGCTAAACTCCACCAGTACTGGATGTTCACTACCATCGCTAGCATCCAAGGAGTTTTGACAAATTTCTCGTGCTAATGAAGTAATAGGAGACCCGTTAAAGGTCTCCACTCCAGAGTCGGCTATGCCAAAAATTTGTCCATTATCATTGGATGGAAAGCGCCATGCTTTTGTATCTGTCTGTGTCGTCATGTTCTTACCACCATTCATTAATATAGGTATGTTGTTTTGGATAGGCACGATTCAATACTTCCAGGATATGGTCTGGTCCTGATAACTTATCTTCAAAGGCCAGTTCCGTCGCCGTCATGCGCCCCATCAAGAGCAAGCTCAAGGCCCCCACCGTAATCTCGATTTTCGCATTCACATCCATATATTCCTTATGTTTCACCACATGGGCTTTTCCCTCTTTGTAGGACACCACATAGGTACCATGGTTCCAATCGCAGAGATAATCTCGTATGCAAAATTGGATAGACCCTTCTAATGCTACTGGCACAGGAATGCTTTCCATAGCTAGTTTCACGTCCACCACACGGCTCATCATGAACGGCATCGTGCTGTGACCTGTTTTTCCATTCGGGTGAAAGATGTACCCTTGATCGATACTGCCTTCATTCCAGCGAATCGTGTCACCTTGAGAGCGATGATTATACAAGAAGTTCAATAGCGCTTTTTGTGCACGGCGTGTGGTATACACAAATTCTGTGACTGCGATTTCCGGTTCACCTAAGCGATAGAAACAATACCCTTCTAATTGGCCAGAGTCGTTTTTCACATACCCTACTTGCACACCTTCCGCAAAAATAGATTCCAAGAGGCGTACCCATTCTTTTTCTTTCCGCACCGCATACCCTGACAACGGTTTCGTGTACGTTTCATACACCCCCGCTAATCGCTTCCACTCCCGTGGAGATCGCAACATGCCATAGGACAATCTACGTTCGGTAAGAGGGCTCAGCTCTTCTAATTTCATGGTTTGTACCCATTGATGGGCATAGAGTTCCCAACCATGTTTTTGGTAAAAGCCCGCATAGGATGGCATGAGGATGGTCAGCCCTTGTCCACGCTGTTTCAATTCTTCCATGGCCGCTTGCAACAATTTTTCACCAACCCCACTGCGACGGGCGATAGGATCCGTAGCCACCCCTACCATATAGGACATAGGCAAGTCCACACCGCGCACGCGAATTGTATTTTGACGCAAATGCACGGTACTCACCAAGTAGCTACGATCAATACCGACAAGGGTATTTTCTGGTTCATAGGCTTTGCTGAAATAGTATTTAAAAAATGGATGCTCTTCTGGTTCAAAACAATAGGCCCACAATCGTTTTACTTCCTTTGTGTCCGTGTCTTTTGCTAGTCTAAATTTCAAAATAATCCCTCTTCCATCGCATGGTACATAGAAAATAGTTCGAATACATTATGGTATTATTATATAAAAAAATAAGGGCCTACTGCTAGACCCTTTATACACTTCTTTTATGAAAGTTTACTGACATAGAAAAAGAGGCAGCGTAGCCGGCTCTTTCAAGTATGCATCCCCGAACGCATACCTCAATTCGCTATTATATGACAATATCTCACAAGAAGATGCAACGAATGATTTATAGCTTATATATACAGCAACACTCCGTCTATAAACAATTTCGCCCCATATCCGAATAAAATCAATCCGCAGATACGGTTAATCCATACCAATTGCGAAATCTTGATGCGCTTTGCTAATTTATGAATGATCGTCGACAACGCTCCAAACCAAGCAAAGGCGGATACGATATATCCCAGTAAAAAATAGAGGGATGATTCCTCTGGAATGCTGGCTTTCACAGCGCCAAACATCATCGTCACATCGATGAGTGCTTGCGGATTCAGCCACGCCACCGCAAAGGCAGTGGTCACAATATTCCAGATGGTCACATTCGTATCCACATGAGATACGTTCGGCTCCGAATTAAACACGGTATAGCCCATGTAAAAGATGACTGCTCCGCCCAAGAGGAGCACGATGCCTTTCAGAAATGGCCAAATGTCAAAGATAGCGCCGATTCCGTAAAAGGCAGACACGCTCAAGGTGAGATCGAAAAACGCCACGATTAAAATGGTCGTGATGATGCGCGACACCTTTTGCACCAGCGCCGTGTTAATGATGAATAAATTCTGCATCCCGATAGGCGCCAACACGGCAAATCCGATTAATAGTCCTTCCCAAAAATAGGTCATGGGAGGGTCTCCTCACAAGCACCTGCTTTGGCGCAGCGAGCATCATATTTTTCAGCAAAATGATCTGGATTATAGGACTCTTTCGCCATGCGAAGACCCGGTAAACCCATGTCCTCTTCACGGTTGATAAACTTCGTATCCGCAAACTCATGACGAATAAATTCATTGTTGATAGCTTGATACAAACCACGGATCGTCGGATTTGCTTTCTCAATATGAATGAGCGCCATATGTTCATTCAACATCTCCCCAATGGTGAAAGCCTCCACTCGCCCGAACAATTTAATGCAACCACCTACAAGGCCCAATGCATCCCAATGATCGAAGAGTAAATTGATTGCTGTCAACTCATCTTCGATGCCCTCTTCATGATGCGTTTCCACCCATTGGGCAGCCGCTTCACGACAAAGGGGAATCGTATTTTCATCAATTGGCATATATTCGTAGTTAGAATATTGCATGCGGAATTGATTCAAATGATTTTTCTTTTGACGCAACTTTTTACCGGATAAGGTAATCATGTCTTCCGTACGGTAAATATATTCAAAATTGTCACGGTCAGGTGTAAATTCATAGCAGTCAGGACATAGCTTTTGCATCCGTTCCATCATGATCGGGTTAACACCTTTTAACAAGAATGGAATGTGGTTCTCCTTGAACCACTCTTTCGCCATTTGTAAACCATCTACAAACTTTGCATCTTTTCCTGCAAACGGCGGTAACATAAACGGAGATTCCGTCACACCGCCACCTTTAATAAATAACACACCTTCTTCTTCTGCCCAAGTAATGCCATAAATATCTTGCCACATAAACAACGTAGTAAAACTATTATCTGACGCTTCATAATGATGCTCCGAGAAATATGCATCAATACGGGGCTTATCTTCTAAGGTAAAACGCTTAAAGTCTAAAATAGGACTCGCCTCCTAATACACTGATTTTATGATATAACATTACTATTATATGCTATTCATCGATAAAATTCAAT
>CAUUJQ010000053.1:0-6996 GCA_963545445.1 uncultured Veillonella sp.
GCTTCTGCTACTTTTTTGTCCAATGGAGCTAATACATTCGCTTCTTCTTGATTGTATTTTTCTTGAATGCTACGAACGTTTTTATCGAAGTATGCTTGTTTTTCAGCATCTGTTTTGAAGTTGTTTAATTTTTTGAATTCCCCTTCTAATTTAGGGCCGTATTCACCGCGTAATTTTTCAATTTGCATTTGGATAGCACCAAAACCATTGAAACCAGTGTAGATCGCTTCTTCGTTTACAACGCCTACGTTAGCAGCGTTAGATACTGTGAAAGCACCAACTACAGCTAGTGCGCCTAATGTTGCAATTTTTTTAGTTAAGTTCATGTATAAGCCTCCTGTGAGAAATATTTTCATCTATTTATCTAGTATAGCAAAGATATTTGCATTTAGCAAATGTCCTACTCCTTTACTATACTCTATGTATATGAATGTGACATGAAATCAATCGTCACAAAGCTATGCGAATCATTTGCAATTATTTTTCTTCACTTACATATACATATTCTTCTTTTTTCAATTTGTTGATGATTTCTGGCACCATACCGATCAAACGATCGAAACCAGTATATTTAGCAGACCCTTTGATATTGAATAATTCAATGCGGTCCCCTTTGATCACAAGCACAGCTGTTGGCTCAACTTTCGCTCCGCCACCGCCCGCTTTTTGGCAACCGCCTAAACCAAGAGATACATCCACGAATGGAACGATGGTAGTATCCCCTAATTGTACAGGCTCACCTACTACAGTTTCCACGCGAATCATTTCTTTGAATTGCTCAAATAAAGGCTCTAAATTGTCTTTTAAGTTTGTAAGTTTAGTATCCATCATGACCTCCTACGATTCTCCAACTTCTGAAAGTTTTATTATTTTGCACTTTGCTTACGACGACGATACTGTAAAAACGCTTTGGCGCAGTCTATGAGACACTCTCTCACTGCTTGTTTCACTACGAATAAAGTTCCATAGAACGCAAATACCCCCAATTGCATATGCCCTTTCACGTCTAAGCTGCCTGTATAGGCAAACTCTGTATAGGAGAAATTAACATCCTCCACTTGTTTTGGACATACGCTATAGGCTGCCGCTGTAATGAGCCCCATTTCAAAGGGTCTAGGAATACCAAAATCCCCTTCTAAGCGGAATACTCTAGGGCTAGCATGGCTAGCGCATTGCTTACTTACCATAAACAGTGCTTCATAAAGTTCTGGGTTCGATACATGTTTCCACCACCAATACGTTGGCAGTTCTTTTGTATCTCTTTGTGTTGCTTCTGGTTCTTTCTTCTCTGTAGTAGGCTCCACTGGTTCGAGGACCTGTCCATTCGCATCAAATCGTACAGATTTAACGGGTTCCGGACCATCGTACCCAGACAATGGATACGGATCAGACATGTCTGGCATGGTCTGTGCGTCCACATCTTCTTGTGTAGCCGTTGTTTCCAATGGATCCAGTTCTTCTTTCACCCTGCGATTTAACCAATCTTCATAATCGCGGGCAGAACCGACTTTCATAGACCCTAGTACATAGACTTCTTTAAACAAGGAATGACCTTGCCTATAGGCGAGATGCACTTTCAACATGCGATACATCCACTCTAATCGGAAATCAAATTCATAGGGCTTGCGTGAACTTACTTTCAGACTATATGTGATAGGAATACATAGAATGGCTATGATGAAAGCTACTACTAATAGTAATAGAATCATCCATAGTGACACGATACCACCTACCTTTCAGTACGTTACAAGATATATACACTTCAATTATAACATTCTTTAGCCTTAATGCTCAATACCAAGACGAGCTTCTACGCCTTGATCATAATAATGTCGGTATGCCTCCATAACGGTCACTAGGTCCGCCTCATCCAAGAGCCACTGCGGAGCGCCCCGTCCGGTGAATACGACCTCCACATCTGGGTTGCGCGCTGCCAGCAAGGCACGGCCTTCCGCCTCGTCGATTAAGCCGAAAAACAGAGCCATATTGTACTCGTCGAGGATGACAATATCAAAGTCCCCTGTTGCCACCGCCTGTAGAGCTCGTTCTTGACCAATGTGGATCAAGTCTTTGTACTCTTGTGGGGGCTGTCCCTTCGGAAAGACCACCACATCATCGCCCCAACGGCGCAACTCTTCCTCGCTTTTCATGCCTTCTGGAATGATAAAGAATGGTTTGCCTACGGTCTCCACTGTGATAGGTTCTAATTGATCTAACACAGCATGTTCTGAATAGACCTTGGATTTCATAAATTGTAGCAACAGCACTTTCTTGCCGACCCCTGCTGCTCGTACGGCAAGGCCGATGGCCGCTGTCGTTTTTCCTTTGCCATCACCAGTATAAACTTGTACATAGGATTTCATAGTCGCCTCCTATTGAATGGGCAGAAATAATAATGGGTCTGTAGCCACGCCGTTCACACGCACTTCGTAGTGAACATGGCTGCCTGTACTTTTACCAGTACTACCCATGAGTGCAATGGATTGACCTTTTTTCACAGTCATTCCCGTCTGTACTAGGAGCGCTGAGTTATGCCCATATTTTGTGACAAATCCATTACCATGATCAATTTCTATTTCATTACCATAACCGCCATTATACCCTGCATAGACCACGGTGCCCGCAGCCGTTGCCACCACCGTCGTGCCTGTATCATTGGCGATGTCTAACCCTTCGTGAAAGGCCCCGCCACCGTACACGGGATCTTGGCGTGCTCCAAAGGTAGAACTAATCACGCCTTTCGCAGGCCAAATAGATGGCATATGGCTGTTCGCATCTGTCGCATCACCTTCCATGGCAAGCATAGATTGCAGTTCGCGAATGTCCTTGCCCACTCCATCTTTGAGGACATTATAAAGGGTATACATAGATACCATCCGCCGTTGGGCTTGGCGGTCTAAGCTAGATATATGGGCTGACAGTTGGGTAGTCGTAAATGTTTTATTCACGCTTTTGGGAGAAGGGTCCTCTTTCTCTTCTTTACCTTGTGTAGTACCCTCTGCTTTTGGTACTGTACCTGACTCGGTACCCTTGATCATATTCCTAATATTCTGGTCTAGTTCGTCCAGAGTTTTCATTTTTTTATCCAAGACCTCTACTTTTTGGTCTAATAATTTAAGTTGTTCTTTTTGTAATTGGTTTTCTTGGCGTAATTGCAACACTTCGATTTGTCGTGCTACGCCCCAAATGCCGAATCCCAAAAAGATAACTAGCAACCCCACCAATACGATGGCGATGACTTTCATTTGTTGTTTAGTAAATCGCAAATGCCAGCCTTCACCCGTTTCTTCCAAGTGTGACTGCAACCAATTTGGTATTTGCATAGACAATCCTTTCTACGCCGATACAGAAGAACTTGCTAATACATCTCCATTGCTTCGTTGTCCCATTGCCGATTGCAAGCTAGCTAGCTCTTCCTGTGAAAGACTGGCTAAGCTTTTACCATTCACGATAGGCTTAGTAAAGATGCGAGATTCGTTTCTTCCATACACGCTAGAAATCACAATTCCATTGTAATTTCCATCTAATAAAGTAAGAGAAAATGACAATTCGTTGCCAATGTTCTCAAAGGCATTATATTTCACAAAGCCGATATGTTGAAACGTCTGTGATTGCGTGGATTGAATCACTTTTTGTTCTGCTATAATCGTTTCCCAAGTGCTCGCCATGTCTCGTAATTCTTTCACCTCGATGGCAAGACGTCGCTCTATACTCTGTCCACTTTCACCATTCATAAAATAGCCATAGCGCTTGGTCAGTCGACTCACTCGTATATGTAAACTTAAGGCATGTAATACTAGGAGTACGATAACCCCCGCTAGTATCCATGGTAACCAAGGTAATAGTTGTTCTAACACAATAATCCTTTCTATTCTAATTCATGTTCAAATGGCTTGATGGCCCGTTGCAAGATGCCGTGTAAGGAGGCAATGAGCACCCCATAGTTGACGATAGGCACCCCTTGTATAGAGGCTACATCTATGCGTCGTAACACCTCACGGCGCGTCAACATGCAACCACCGCAGTGGATAATCACGTCGTATTGCGATACATCATGTGGAAAGTGTCCTCCACTGGTCCACTCTAATTCTAGATCTGTATAGCCCTTGGCTTGTAGCCATCTCGGAATCTTCACGGTGCCGATGTCTTCGCATTGTTGTCGATGTGTACAGCCTTCACTGATCAATACCTTGGACCCTGATTGTAGTTGGCTGATGGCATGCACGCCTGCCACTAAATCTTTTAATTTACCTTTAAAACGAGCCATCAAAATGGAAAAGCTGGTTAAGGCTATATGCTCCGGCACAATGGCGCTAACCTCCTCAAAGGCTTGGGAGTCGGTAATGACGAGTTTTGGTTGTGTGTGCAATTGTTCTAAAGTCCTTGCCAATTCTTCCACTTGGCACACCATAGCCATGCCGTGGTGGTCCAAAATTTCTCGAATCATTTGCACTTGCGGTAAAATGATACGTCCTTTCGGTGCCGATTCATCAATAGGGCACACCAAAACAAACACATCTTTTTCTTCAATGTAACCACCTAATAAAGATTGCACATCTTCATCCACTGGTTTTAACTTGCTCAATGCCTCTAGTAGATTCATACGGTTCGCACTGTCGCTTACATCGGCTATCACCACTTGTGATGCATAAGGTTGTAATTCCCCATGGGATGTGATGAACTCAGCGCCTCTATGACCATCTACTTCATTAATGACCACTAATGTAGGTATATGACTACTTTCTAATTGCTGTAACCACTCTATATCCTCTGGGATAGGCTCTGCATCGGTGCGCAACATATACACGGCGAGATTCATATTCGGCAATACTTGTTTTGTTTTTTCCACCCGTAACAAACCTAATTCCGACGTATCATCGATACCTGCTGTATCCACGATCATCACCGGTCCTAGTGGCAATAGTTCCATCCCTTTGGACACAGGATCCGTGGTGGTACCCGCAATCGGTGATACCAAGGAAATCTGCTGTTCTGTCAATGTGTTAATTAAGGTGGATTTCCCTGCATTACAGCGCCCGAAAAAGCCTATGTGCAAGCGATTTCCTCTTGTTGTTTCCATGACCATAGACTTCCTTTCTATTCGCCTTCCATATAACTAATTAAACGCATCAATTCTTCTTCGCTTTTGAAAGACACTTCAATGGTGCCTTGTACTTTTTTCGTATTTTTTAAACGAATGTCCACGGGAGCGCCTAAACTATGTTTCAATCGTTGCATCAACTTGCGCAATTCCGCTGTGGCCTTTGGTTGCGTCGAAGTTAAGCGCTTCTTACCATTTTGTAGTTCTTTTACCAATTGTTCGATTTGACGAGCATTCAAGTCTTTTTCTTTAATCCGTTCCAATGCCTGTAATTGCAAATGTTCTCCATCCAACGCGAGCAATGGTCTTGCTTGACCCACTGTTAAAGCGCCCGTTTCCAACTCTTGTTGCAAGAACTCTGGCAACTGCAATAATCGGACAATATTGGCCACATAGGAACGGCTACGACCCACGGTAGTAGCAATTTCTTCCTGTGTTTTTTTGAAAGTATCCATCAAATACTGATACCCAAAGGCTTCTTCGATGGGATTTAAATTCTGCCGTTGCAAGTTTTCTACTAATGCAATTTCGCTCACTTCTTCTGTGGTATATTCTCGAACGACTACAGGGATTTTAGTAAGTCCCGCTTGTTGGCACGCACGCCAACGCCGTTCACCAGCAACGATTTCGTAATGATCATCTACCTTGCGAACAGCAATAGGTGCAATGAGGCCATGGGTCTGTATGGAAGCTACTAATGTTTCCATATCCTCTTCTGTAAAGCGTTTTCGCGGTTGATTTGGATTGGGCTGAATTTTAGTAATATCGATTTCATAGCCACTTTTATGACCATCTTTAAAAGATCCAGACAAGCCAAAGGATTTCAGTCCCTTACCAAGGCCACCTTTTGTTTTCTTAGGCTCCACGCTCAATTACCTCCCGTGCTAACGCACAATATACTTCCGCCCCTTTTGATCGTTTATCATAGACAACCACTGGTAATCCATGACTAGGAGCTTCCCCTAATTTTACATTTCGTGGTATTGTCGTTGTGTACACAGCATCGCCGAAGTAATTTCGCACTTCCTCCGCTACTTGTACAGCTAGTTTTGTTCTGCCATTGTACATGGTGAGCACAACACCTTCTAAGGCTAAGTCTGTGTTCAGTTCTTCCTGAACTAACTCGATAGTTTTCACCAATTGACTTACCCCTTCTAGAGCATAGAACTCTGTCTGTATTGGAATTAACACGCTATTAGATGCGGTTAAAGCATTGATTGTCAACATGCCTAGTGAAGGCGGGCAATCTACAATGATATAGTCATAGTCATCCACAATTGGTGCTATACACTGTTTCAAGGTATATCCTTTGTCTTCCATAGCGACTAAGTCCACCTCAGCTCCTGCTAAATCGATGGTTGTGGGTGCAATATGGAGCGTATCGATCACTGTATCTGCAATGATATCTGTAATGGATACACCATCCACTAACATTTCGTATACACCTTGGGTCAAGTCTTCTTTATCTATCCCTAAGCCACTCGTGGCATTTCCTTGAGGATCTAAGTCTAATAAGAGCACTCGTTTCCCTTCTACAGCTAAACAGGCACTCAAATTGACAGCAGTTGTCGTTTTACCAACACCACCTTTTTGGTTGGCTACGGCAATAATTCTAGCCATGATTTCACCTCTTTCTTATCGTCTTATCACATTATAACATAGATTATTGTGTTTTTTATGAAAGCCGCCAGTATTTCCTCATCTTTTTTATATATTTTTTAATGTTTCACGTGAAACATTGTAATCTTTTGTATCATTTAATATGTATGCCCTTCGTTGTTTCACGTGAAACAATATTATTTTTTTGTATCACTCAATAGGTATACCGGTTATTGTTTCACGTGAAACAATTTTACAATACACTAGATAGTAATCTATAAAACCCTACAGATACC
>CAUUJQ010000054.1:0-6907 GCA_963545445.1 uncultured Veillonella sp.
TCAGCCTTTACAAAACCATTGCAAGGCACAGGCTTTGTAATTACTCGTAGCACAGAGACGCCGTTGACGGCATGTACTTATATTTCTAGTAAGTGGCCACAAACGACACCAAAAGACAAAGTCGTGCTTCGTGTTTTTTTAGGGAAGCCTACAGACTCCACAGTGGATACGCACAGTGAAGAAGAATTGTGTGAACTGGCACTTTCAGAAATACGAAAGATACTAGGGTTCAAAGGCGATCCAGAGTGGACGGAAGTGGTACGATTACAAAAAAGCATGCCTCAATATGAAGTGGGTCACAAAGACCGAGTGGCAACCCTCATGGACCATGTAGAAGAACACTATCCGGGTTTGGCGCTCATTGGAACGCCGTTTAAGGGCGTAGGCATGCCGGATGGCATCAAACAAAGTTATGAATTAGTGGAATCATGGAAAGAAGAAACTAAGGAGGTAGATCCTATGGAAATACATACAGAACACAAGCAGGAACATCCAGAACCTAATCATGGTCATCCTGGAGCCGTGTCCATGGAAGGACTTCCAGAACCGACAGGGTTAGAAAAAGTGCCAGAAACCTATGAAGGTTGGTTCAGCTTGCACGCCAACTATTCCATCAATTTTGAAACATGGAGACATTGGACATCGGAGCAACGAGACCAAGCATTACAATCCTTCAAGAACTTTATTGGCGGATTGGAAACGGCACATGAAGCTCGTGAAAGCAGTTACGCTATGTACCAAATTAATGGACACAAGGGAGATATTATGTTCTGGTTCTTGCAACCAACCTTACAAGAGCTAAATGAAGTAGAGTTGCAATTGAAAAAATTGCCTATCTTCAGTGTGTTACAACCAGAATCTTCCTTCGTATCTGTCATCGAAGTGAGCAATTATGTAATATCCCCGAAAGACCATCCAAAGGTACAAGCTCGGTTATATCCAAAGATTCCTCGATTGGCATGCATGTGTTTTTACCCAATGGCAAAACAGCGTAATTTGACGGATAACTGGTATATGTTGGATCGTCAAAGTCGTGGTAAGATGATGCGTTCTCACGGTCAAATTGGCAAAAAATATGAGGATACGATTAAAGAGTTTACCACAGGTGCCTTTGGTATGGACGATTGGGAATGGGGCATTACATTGATGAGTGATGATCCTATTCAGTTCAAAAAAATTGTCAATGAAATGCGCTTTGATGAAGTGAGCGCTCGTTTCGGCATCTTTGGGCCATTTACGATTGGCACACGGTTGACCCTAGAAGGGGTAGATCATCTGTTTATGGTATAATAAAAACGATGATGAAGGAGTGATGGCATGAAATTATTAGCCATAGATTTAGATGATACCTTGTTACGAGATGATAACACCGTGTCTGACTATACCAAGGAAGTGCTGAGAAAGGCGCAGGACAAGGGTATAGAAGTGCTGATTGCCACAGGTCGCATGTACCAAACGGCGTATCCCGTAGCGCACCGCTTAGGGTTAGGGGATGTACCGATGGTCCTCTATTCGGGAGGTGTCATCCAACGGGTAGAAAGTAAAGAGCTCATTTGGGAAAGAGCGATACCACCAGAGGTGGCTCGTACAGTGCTAGCCTTAACAAAAGAACACAATATCTATATTCAATCCTATATCGACGACGAATTATTGGTGCATAGTGAGACTGATTTCTCTCGTTTGTATGAAGAGGTGACAGGTGCGAAAGCTGTGTATGTAGGGGATGCCATCTATGAGCCTAAAAAAGGGACGAATAAATTGTTAGTAGTGGAAAATCCTGACCGCATGGTAGAGGTAGTTCGCATACTTTCACAGGAAGTAGGAGATGTGGTAGATCTTGTGCGGTCCAAGGTGAATTTCCTGGAAATTGTGGCGCCTCACGTATCAAAAGGGGAAGCCCTGGCGTTTATGGGCGAACGATTGGGGATTGGTCTAGATGAAATGGTATCCTTTGGCAATTCGGAAAACGATATTTCCATGCTACAAGCGACGGGGCATTCCGTGGCGGTTGGAAATGCAGAAGACCATGTGAAAGATATTGCCAAGGAAGTATGCAACACCAATGAAAATGATGGGGTGGCCAAGTGGATCGAGGCAAATGTGTTATAAGTGATGTAGGAGGGCCTCATGGAAGGGTTTCGTTTAATTATCGTGACCGGCATGTCCGGTGCAGGTAAAACACAAGTGATGCAAGTATTAGAAGATATGGGCTATTTCTGTATTGATAATATTCCACCTGTGTTGATTCCTAAATTTAGTGAAATTTGTCGTCAAAGCGGTGGCACAAAGGTCAGTCAAATTGCACTGGTCGTTGATATTCGAAGCCGTGAGTTCTTCGATGACATGAACAGCGCCCTGGAAGACTTGAAGGCCATGAATGTGCCCTATGAAATTGTCTTCATGGAAGCTAGTGATGATACTTTGATTCGCCGTTATAAGGAAACTAGACGCAGTCATCCATTGGCGCCTTCTGGTCGCATTATTACAGGACTTACACAGGAACGGGCTCTATTGGAAGATGTGCGCAGCAAGGCAGATCATATTATCGACACCACGAATATGAAAACATCTAGTTTGAAATCCTTTATGCGCCGTACTTTCAGCCATGTGAAAGAACAAACCGATGGCATGGCCATTACGGTGGTGAGTTTTGGATTTAAATTTGGCATGCCTATTGATGCGGATATGGTGTGGGATGTGCGATTCTTGCCGAATCCTTACTACATTCCAGAATACCGTCATAAATCAGGTCGTGTGCCGGTGGTGAAAGACTATATCCACTCCTTTGAAGTGACGGATGAATTTAAAAAGCATTTCTTCAATACCTTGGACTTCCTTGTGCCAAATTATGAGCAAGAAGGAAAAAGTCAGTTCATCGTAGCCGTTGGTTGTACAGGTGGTATGCATCGCAGCGTGGCTATGGCAGAGGCTTTGTACACACATTTGAAAGAAAAAGGCTGCAATGTATCTGTAGAGCATCGAGATATGATGCGCAACCATGTGGAAGAAGATGTGAATCCACGTTCTAAATCTGACCTATAAGAAAGGAGACGGGCGACTATCGCCTGGAAAGCCTATGAAATATAACAATTGGATGCGTTGGCTTGCGCCAGGCATTAATATCAAGCGTTGGCTCTTTCTTTTTTCCTTGGGCACGATTTGGCTTATGGTAGGCGTTCTCATGATGATGAACTACCAATGGATCAGTAGTTTTGAGGATATCTTTTTAGAGTTTTTATTCCATCTTACCGGTTCCTATAACTATACAGTTATTGCTAGTTTAGGATTCTTGGGCATCCTAGCGGGTAGTATCGCTATGCTCTGGGGGATTCGAAAACTCATTCAAACCATTGTGAAAGCCATTTTACCTGACAGAGAAGATGGAGTGAGTGATTACATCTTTGAAAAAATTCGCTTAGGACAAGGTCCTAAAATTGTCGTTATTGGCGGCGGTACAGGTTTGTCCATGCTCTTGCGCGGGTTAAAGAGTAAGACTACAAACTTGACGGCCATTGTGACAGTAGCTGATGATGGAGGCTCTTCAGGACGTTTACGGGAAGACTTTCAAATGATTGCTCCTGGGGATTTGCGAAACTGTTTAGTAGCGCTTGCCGAAAAAGAAGGGCTCATGGAAGAACTCTTTCAGTATCGATTTACAAAGGGTGTAGAACTATCGGGTCATAGTTTCGGTAATCTATTTTTAACGGCTATGACACAGGTACTACATGATGATGTGGAAAAAGCTTTAGAAGCATCGAGCAAAATTTTGCAGGTCCGAGGTCGTGTTATTCCTTCGTCCACAGAAGAAATTAAGCTAATTGCGGAGTTGACGGACGGCACCATCGTGGAAGGGGAAAGTAATATTCCTCATGGTGGAAAGCCTATCGCTAAGGTGTACACAGATCCACATAGACCATCCCCAGTAGGGGCAGCTTTACAAGCCATTGATGAAGCAGATGCCATCATATTGGGGCCAGGCAGTTTATATACATCGGTGATGCCCAACTTGTTAATTGATAAAGTAGCGGATCATATTGCTAGTTCCAAAGCGGCTAAAATTTATATTTGCAATGTCATGACACAACCAGGAGAAACAGATGGATACACCGTGTCAGACCATGTGAAAGCCATTGAAAAGCATAGCGAAGTGGGGATTATTGATACGGTCTTGGTGAACGACAATCGCATTCAAGATGCCACGCTAGAACATTATAAACAAGCTGGACAAGAACCGGTGGAAGTGGACATGGATGTGCTACAAGGTATGGGAATCCGTACGATTCGTGCGAACCTAGTAGATAGCCAAGACAAAGCGGTGCACAATTCAGAACGATTAGCAAAAGTCGTAATGGATGTGGTCTACGCTTTACAAACCGATATTGAACCACACATTTTAGAATATTATTTACAACGTGAAGATCATTGATAGAGGAAGTAGAGACTGTAGGGGCTCTATTTTCTGCTATCTCATGGATGAGAGAGGAGAGGCTATGTCATTTGCAGAAGATGTAAAAAATGAATTATGCCAATTCAAAACAGATGATGCATGGGCTGCTAAGGTAGAAGCCTCTTGTTTATTGCGCATGGGAGGCTCTATATTACTAGGTATGCAAGGTCGTGTAGGGGTGCGTTTGGTGACGGCCAATAACGCCGTAGCTCGCCGCGTACTAGCCATTATTAAAGAGCAATATGATTTGCCCACCTCTGTATTAGTCCGTAAAGGGCTGAACTTGCGAAAGAAAAACATGTATACCTTGACGGTAGAGCCTAGCGAGGCGAGCCGACAGGCACTGGGAGAATTACAGCTGTGGCCCGTAGATGCCATGATACCTGATGAATGGTTGAAAGATATGGAATCTAGACGTGCCTTTTTGCGAGGCGCTTTTTTAGGCCGTGGATCGGTGAATAAACCGCAGAGCAATTACCATCTAGAATTTATGACATCTAAAGAGGAATTTGCAGAACAAATTATTCGAGTGTTGAAGATGTTCCGTCTCAATGGGCGTAAAATCGAACGAAAAGAAGAGTTCGTAGTCTATTTAAAAGAAGGCGATGCGGTGACATCCTGTTTGCAAATTATGGGCGCCCAATCGGCGCTGATGAATTTTGAAAACGTGCGGATTATGAAAGACGTGCGAAATACCATTAACCGCCAAGTGAATTGCGAAACGGCGAACCTTCAGAAGACAGTCAATGCAGCAGTACGTCAATTAGATGCCATTCGGATTATCGAGAAGCACCAAGGCTTAGACTCCTTGCCAGAGCGACTCTACGAAATAGCCACATTGCGCCAAGAATTACCAGATGGGAGCTTGCAAGAATTGGTAGACCTCTATGAAGAGCGATACCATCAACAGTTAACGAAGTCCGGCATTGGACATCGATTGCGCAAATTAGAGGCTCTCGCATTGCAGTGGGAACCTCATGGATTGGAGATAGAATAATAGCATGATGAACAGAAAACGGTGGCAACAATGGTTGCTAGGAAGTGTGCTAGCCCTATTAGGCATCAGTAGTGTCTATGGACAGGCGCCGAAAACAGTGAATATTGATGACTACACATTCACGCCCTTAGCGGTCAAAACGGTGAAAGAAGTAGATACGTTGCTGTTGTCGGACAGCCCTGAGTATGTAAAAGAACCAGGCGTTGTAGCGGCTGGTACATTGCAGGGAAAGAGTCGAATTTACTTTTACCATGTCAATGAAGGGGAAGCGCCCATGAAAGTGGGGATTTTGTTGGAAAACAAAGGGACAGCGCCAGCTTTCGTCGATGTAGAACGAGCTATCTACGCGAAGCCAAGTCCAGATTATTTTAAGGTGGGGCGAGAACTATCCAAAGAAGAGGTGCGCACAAGCACCTTGGAGTTAGGGGAGTGGGCTCACTTAGGTGTAAAGATTCCCGTCCGTTCTAAAGCGTTGAAAGAGGCCGTAAAAAACGATACACATCGTGTTCGAAAAGAAAAGAAGGAGTGGGAAAAGCGCAGAGAAGAAGCGATTCTTGGCAGTCAGGAATCTCACCCTGTTTCTTTGGTGAACCCTGACGATAGAGCAACTCAGTTTGTATTGCAACCAGGAGAAGTGCGTCCTATTTTTCATGATTTAGAAAAGGTATTGGTTAAGAAGGATGATCTATTCAGTGGTATCGTTGATTTCAGTAGTACGGGGCCTGTCTATGCCTCAGTGGCTGTGATGGAACCGAAGTCAACCGTTCGTTATGGTTTGAAATTGCTACCTACCCATCCTATAGATGATGTAGAATTGCGCGGCACCTATGAGGGAATGCGTCGATTCCATGTAGTAGAGCCAAAGTTTAATAGTGAGGCCGGACCAGCTGCCTTTGAAATCGCTAATGACCGAGAAGATGCTTTTATCAGCGGTATTGACGAAACAACGGACAATAAAGTGGTGAAAAATAAAGGGAACTATGGTATTTCCAATGTGTATCTATTGCGCACAGAAGGGAAAACACCATTTGCTCTCTACTTTAATCCATTAGGTGGTGCCTTTAGCGGAACTTTCAGAATTACATCCTCCAAAGGAAGCCGTACCTATGATGTGCCATTGAAGGGACCCTACTTAGGGCATAAAACAGTGTATGACACACAATTATTAGATGTGTTTGAAACACCGGAGGAGTTGCTGTTGGAATACATGTCTCCAGGAGCATCGAATTTACCAGTACGATTCTTGTTGATACCTCAAGTAGCTAAAGAAGTAAAATCTAGTGGCAAAACACCACAGTACGTGACAGATTTAGTGACAAGAATTTTGGGAAAATAATCAATTACTAGAAGATGCAATCTATTTAGACATCTTGGAAAAATAAAAATATAATTGTAATATATGAACAAATTATATTGAAATTATAAGATTGTCTGCGCATTGAAATATTGTATTAATTATTAAA
>CAUUJQ010000055.1:0-6860 GCA_963545445.1 uncultured Veillonella sp.
TCGCGCAACCGTCGCAAGATCTGTAAGTATACCGTTTCTCCTTTCAACACATGCCCTGTGCCACCACAGCTAGAGCAGGTGTCAAATAAGATAGAAGGCACACTTTGGCGTTCTCGCTTGCGGGTAATTTCCAGCAAACCTAATGAGGTCATACCACACACTACCGTTTTAATAGGATCCTTTTTCACAAGTTGATTCATCAATTGCACTAACTCATCCATGTCAGGTTTCGGCATATCGATAAAATCACAAATGATGATGCCCCCAAGGTTGCGCAGTCGTAATTGGCGGGCAATCATATGGGCTGCTTCTTGGTTGACTCGTTTCGCCACTTGCCCAGCTTGTTCATTTTTACCACTGTAATGGGCGGAGTTCACATCAATTACAGTGAGCGCTTCTGTTTGATCGATTTGCAAAGAACCACCTGATGGTAAGTCGATACGATGATTCAACAACGCATCGATTTGTTCTTCAATACCATGGACCTTAAAAATATCTTCCTTCTGATTCCACAAACTCACTTCCACAGGCTTTCCAAAACGACCGGCTTGTAACAGTTGTTGTAATTCATCATAGGCCAATCGATGGTCCACTATAATGGCATCCACAGAAGGCCCCATGTAATCTCGAATCACGCGATACCACAAATCTGCATCTCCATAGATTTCCGTCCCATTTTGGGCCACTTTATATCGTTTTTGTAAATGCTCCCAGGTCTGGTGCAAATACGCCATGTCTCTGGCAATTTCTTCCTGACTAGCCCCCATAGCAGCGGTGCGGAGAATAAATCCTACGCCCCGTTGTAAATAGGGCTCCGCCATGTCTTTTAAAGTTTGGCGCAGTTTTGGGTCTGTAATTTTCTTAGAAATATGGATTTGCTTATCTTCTGGTAACAGCACCATATAATGGCCAGCCAAGCTCACATCTGTGGTCACACGAGCGCTTTTCCCAAGCATGGCATCTTTCACCACCTGCACCATGAGAACTTCACCAACATGGACCCGTTTCTGTTGCCCTTGTTCTTTCAGATTCAAGTACACATTTTGACCGATGCCAATGTCTAAAAATGCAGCGCTCATACCGGGCAACACATTTTTTACAACCCCTTTGTAAATATGATTCACCCGGTTTGACAGTTGTGGTCGTTCATAAATAATTTGTTGCAATGCACCCGTCTCGTCCACAATGGCGAGGCGCGTTTCTTCAGGCATTACATTGGCATATAATCGGTTCATAGTATCTCCTTATTCCACTTCTAAAGGTGTTATACACGTACCTTCTGTTTCAATCAAAATAGCTTCACGATGGATGGAATAACTATCCGTCACAGGCCAGCCATATTGGTCTTTCCCTAACTTCCACATATCTCCCGGTTTCATCGTCCCCTCTGGGTAGACTCCAATCGCCATGCGAATCGTCACCATATCACCGTCTACTTTTGCCATCAAGGGCTCCTTGATGAAATGTTTCACGTCGATGGTTCTCGTCTTTTTCGGTGTTACCTTTTCATAGAATACTTCTTCGGCGCTGTTGAAAGGCTCCAACAATACATCCCAGTCCGCCATTTCCGTCACCGGTCCCGTCACTTCATAGACTGCATAATTGCAGATGGCCATCATCTTTTTCACTTTATCTGGCATGAAACGACCATCTAACACTTCTAGCCCTTTTGGCGCCGCCTGTGAAAGTCGATGCATTAATTCTTCCAAGGGACCTTCTTCTAAAACATCCATATCGCAATATTCTGCACTGGCTGTAATCCCCAAGGCAAGGGCAGAAGAAAAGCTGATTTTCATATGCGGATTGAAACCTTCAGAATAGGCCATTTTAATGCCACTGCGGCGAATCATACGCTCGATGGCTGACGCATAATCTAAATGGGACAAGAATCGAAGTTCTTCCCCCTTATGTAAGGCCAAACGTAACTTTCTCAACACGTCCACCCTCCTTATAATCAATAATCGGTGTGCCCAACTCTGGACACGCATTACAACCATTGCACGGTTTGCGACGGCAATCCCATGTCAATGTGCCATCTACAGCACGTTCCCATTCCCGTCGCAAGAACGCCTTGCTTACTGTATCGTCAATGTGTTCCCATGGCAAGGCCTCTTCAAAACTACGATCACGACGAGCATAATAGTCTGGATCAATATTCGTATCTTTGAAAGCTTGCATCCACGTATCGTATTTAAAATACTCCGTCCAACCATCAAACTTACAACCTTGTTTCCAAGCTTCAATCACAGATGGAGCCAATCGTCTGTCTCCACGGGCAAAGATAGCCTCTAAATAGCCCGTATGTCCATCATGATAATGATAGGAAATATTTCGATTGTTGATGAGAGATTTTAAATACCGTTGCTTACGGTGAATTTCCTCCACATCTTGTTGACCATACCATTGATATGGAGAATGTGTTTTGGGAACAAAGAATGAACAACTTACTGTCACCTTACCATTGCGCTTGCCTGTAATATCGCGATGTAAATCTAACACTTTATACGCTAAATCTGCAATACCCGCTACGTCTTCATCCGTTTCCGTAGGCAATCCCATCATAAAGTATAGTTTGACAGTATTCCATCCAGACTTAAAGGCATTTTCACAAGCTGCCATTAAATCTTCTTCGCTAACACCTTTGTTGATAACGTCACGCATCCGTTGGGACCCCGCTTCAGGAGCAAAGGTTAAGCCACTTTTACGCACTTGTTGTACTTTTTTAGCAATATCAATGGAAAATGCGTCAATGCGCAAGGATGGCAAGCTAACACTCACCTGTTTATCTTTGAACTCTTCCATCAACATATCTACTAACTCTGGCAATTTAGAGTAGTCTGCAGAGCTTAATGACATCAAGGAAATTTCATTATATCCTGTATTAGCGATGATATCCTTCGCCATTTGCAATAACCGTTCTGGCGTTCTTTCACGAACAGGGCGATAGAGCATGCCCGCTTGGCAGAAGCGACAACCACGCAAACAGCCGCGGAATAATTCTAGCACCGCCCGATCATGGACCACATCTAAATAGGGCACAATCGGTGCCGTTGGATAGTAGGAGTTTTCCACGTCTTCTACGATGCGTTTTTTCACCACTGGTGGCGCTTCTTCTGCTAGTAATTGCAAGCCTTTAAAATGTCCTTCCTCTGTATACTCTGGTTCATACAAAGCAGGTACATAGGTACCTTCGATTAAGGCTGCCTTGCGTAAGAATGCCTCCTTACCTCCTGGGAAGCCTTTCGCTTTTTCCGCTTTAAATAACTCTACAAATTCCACGAGCCACTCTTCCGATTCGCCGATAGATACGACGTCAAAGAAGTCTGCTATCGGCTCAATATTATACACACATGGTCCCCCTGCTAACAGCAATGGGAAAGACATGTCGCGTTCTTTGCTATAGAATGGAATATCGGCCATATCCAACATGTTTAAAATATTGGTATAGCTCATTTCATATTGCAAGGTGAATCCTAACAAATCAAAGTCTCGAATCGGTGTCTTTGTCTCTAGCGAGAATAAAGGAATATTGCGATTACGCATTTCCTGTTCCATATCATGCCAAGGCGCAAATACACGCTCTGCTGCCACATCTTCTCGTTCATTCAACAAACCATATAAAATTTTTATGCCTAAATGGCTCATACTAACTTCGTACACATCGGGAAATGCCAAAGCCATCGTTACGTCCACAGTACTGTGGTCTTTCACAATGCTATTCCATTCCCCACCCGTATACCGAGCCGGTTTTTCCACATGTTGTAACCATGATGGATCTAAGTGAATCATACAACCTCACAGGAGGCAAAGCCTCATTACTACTACTTAAAACATGCGCTTTTTCTGGCGCATCACAATATTCAACAATAAACCTATACTTAATAGGTTGGTGGTTAAGGCGCTGACGCCATAACTGATAAATGGTAAAGGGATCCCTGTTACAGGCATGATACCTGTGGTCATGCCCACATTGACCAACACCTCAAACAATAACATAGACCCAATCCCCGTTGCCATAAGCATACCGAAGGGGTCCACTGCACGTTTTGCAATGAGAAAACTGCGGTACACTACTACCAATAGTAAGCCTAGTACTACACAGCAACCGATTAAGCCCAACTCTTCTCCTACAACAGAGAAAATAAAGTCGGTATGGTTTTCTGGTAAAAAGTTTAGCTGACTTTGCGTCCCTTCAAAGAGGCCTTTCCCAAAGATCAAGCCTGACCCGATAGCAATCTTGGATTGAATAATATGGTATCCCGCTCCAAATGGGTCAATATTCGGATTCAAAAATACTTGAATCCGTTCTTTCTGATAGTCTTGCAAGGCAAACCATCCCAATGGTGTCAAGGCAATTAAGGTGCCCACCATCATCTGTACAAGGCGCATGCGTATGCCACTCACAAAGAGCATACCTGCTAGTATCGCCACATACACCAAGGATGTCCCCAAATCTGGTTGTTTAAATACCAATAGTGCGGGGATTCCTAAAAACAAGAATACAGGAGCCAATTCCTTAAAGGTATTTAACTTGCCAACGCGACTTTCTAATAGGTTGGCAAGGCTGATGATCATCATCAATTTTGTAAATTCCGATGGTTGGATCGTGATAGGTCCTATTTGAATCCATCGTTGCGCCCCTAGTGCTGAGGTACCCACCAACATAACTGCTAATAGCATGAGAATGGTGGCCCCATAAATCCATTTTGCATACGGTCGCAACCGTTCATAATCGAGCCATTGCATGCCAACAACGGCCATCATATTAAATCCAAAAAACAGCAATTGTTTCGCTACTAAGTCAGTGATTTTCAGGCCTTCCCGATTGATATGGGTGGCGCTGCCAATCACGATACAGCCGATGACAATTAGGCTTATGGTGGACAATACCAAAATCCAATCCCATTCCCGTATAATTCTTTGCCACATAGTATACTCCTAGTCCTTCTTCTGCTCTTTCGTAGATGCTGCCTCTGTTGTACCATCTGATTTCTTGTCATTCGGTGGCACTACCACAGGTTTTGGAATATGAAAGTATTCTTCCAAAATAGGGCGCACAATGGCCCCAGCGGACATGGCACCAAAGCCGCCTTGTTCTACTAAAGCGACCACGACGATACGCGGTTTGTCATACGGTGCATAGGCCACAAACCACCCGTGGTCTCGACCCGTCGCATTTTCCGCAGTCCCCGTTTTACCGGCTACTGCCAAGGATAAACCTTTGAAAATTTCACCTGCCGTACCACCTTCTAAGGTGACATCCCGCAACGCATTGCGCACGATATCCATAACACTTTTCGATACTTGCAGAATACCTAGTTTCTTCGGCCCAAAAATTTCTTCCGGTGTGCCATCTGCATTATCTATACGGCTCACCACATACGGTTGATACCGTATACCACCATTGGCAATTTCCGACATAACCACAGCCATCTGGATCGGCGTTACCAATGTGAAAGACTGACCTATGGCAGCATCAAAAGTTTCGCCTAAATACCAGTCTTGATCAAAGACTTTTTTCTTATATGCAGGACTCGCTAAATTACCGCTGCCCTCATCATATAGCTTGATACCTGTTTTTTCACCAAGTCCAAAGATTTTCGCATATGTATCGATATTGTCGATGCCTAAGCGGTTGCCCATTTCGTAGAAATACACATTGTCCGACTTCGCCAAAGCTTTATTGAAGTCCAGCCAACCCAAGGCTTCTCCCTCAGCATTTCGCTTATCGATCAACCAGTGTTTCCCACTATCGTAGATCATTTCATTAGGAGTTACTTTTTTTAACTCCAATGCCGCTGCACCTGTAATGATTTTGAAAGGAGATCCTGGCGGATATTCACCGGTCACTACTTTATTTTCAAAAGGGTGGTTTGCATCTGTATTCAGCTGATTCCACTGTTCTGTAGTAATCCCTTTCGCAAACCAGTTCGGATTAAACCCAGGGGCACTGACCATGGCCAGTACAGCCCCCGTATTGGGATCCATCGCTACCACAGCGGCCCCTTTTGCAGGAATCCCTTGCTTTCTAAGGGCTGCCAATTGGTCATAAACCGCTGTTTCCGCTACCTTTTGCAAATTCAAATCGATGGTGAGGTGAATATTCCGGCCTGGAATCGTATGTTTACGACCCACTTCTTCTACAGGACGTCCACTGGCATCCACCTCTACTTGACGACCACCGTCGACACCACGAAGTACAGAATCATACATTTTTTCCAGCCCAGAGCGGCCCAATATAGTACCAGGTCCGATGGTGCCTCCTGCATGCGTGCCAGCCAATTCAGCTTGCTTAGCTGCTTCCATCTCCTCTTCGCTGACTTCCCCTACATAACCCAGTAGTTGGGATGCCATCGTATCATGAGGATAATAGCGAAGTGGTTCCACATCCACAGTAACCCCTGGTAACTCGTGGCGATGTTCTTCAATTTTTGTGACTTTATCCAACGTCACATCACTGTCTAGGCGAATTGGTTCATACCCACCTTTGTGAGCCTCAATCTTATCTGCTAATGTCTTTACAGGTACTTGCAAATAGGAGGCTAATTGTTCTAATTCCTTTGGGTCTGCTTGTTTACCCGTAGGCAACATAGACACCATGTAGGCAGGTCTCGAGCCTACCACAATTTGACCATTCCGATCATACATCAAGCCACGGGTCGCCGTCATCGACAAGATACGGAGACGATTCCCTTCTGCTTTACCTCGGTAATAATCACCTTCGATGGCCTGCAAATAAAAGACACGTCCTAACAATACAGCAAAAACGATGACGACTATGATTAGCAACACATCAAATCGTGTAGACTTTTTCTTTTTATATAGTGTTTGTAACATAGCCTCTCCTTTCTACCATAAAT
>CAUUJQ010000056.1:0-6782 GCA_963545445.1 uncultured Veillonella sp.
CATAGTTCTTCATTTTTTCTACATCATAAGGAAAGCCTCTCAACTCTAGTTCTAATAGATCATACATCTCTAGCCCTGATGTAACCAAAGACGTGGTTCCATCTCCTTCTTCCTCTATTGTAAACCACACAAGATTCTCTGTCGGCAGTTCTCCCGAGTGTAACAGTTGTGCTCTTTGCTGATACCCCAGTTTGTCATACGCACCCCGATTCGCACACACGCATAGAGCCCCTGCTTGACGACTCAATGAATCCAGTATTTTTACAGTTAAGCAATCTTTTTCAAGGTCGGTTCTACCATTTTCTACGGCGATAACCATTACATAAGTCTGATATTCAGAAATCGCTTTTCTCACTTCTTTTGAAATATTTTCAGTGGCAATTTCTTTGAGTATATGCTCAGGCATAGTATCTAACATGAAAGTAAGAATTACCTCCACACCCTCTATACATAATTCATAGGTAGTTTGTTCTTTTTCCTCCTCTCCTGGCCAAGTAATGTAACCTTCTCCATTATTCTGCTGGACTACATCCACCTTAACATTCCAATCTGATCGTAATCGTGTTACCAACTCTGAAAAATTAAAGCTATGTCCTGCAAAAGGAACGATACCTAGCATTCCGCTTTCTCCTTTTACGCGTTTTAACTTTCTCTCTGCATCTGCTTCCATCATAGCTAGCCCCTTTTGTATCAGACCTATCGTGTCATGTTTCAGTGGTACTTCTTGGCTTTCATATGTTTGTACTAACTCTGTCAACGTTTGTATTATACTCAAACTATATGCATGCCAATTGTTTCCAATCAGCGTTGCCAAAAACTTAGCAAAAGATGCCGCTACTACTTGCATTCTCTCAGAGTGACCATCATAGAATAATACTTGCCCTTCTATGCCTTCCTTGGTAGGATGATAGTCAATATACAATCGAGATTCACCCTCTTCTGACTTAGCAATTAAGCAAGCATTCCATTGCGACAAGCGAGCTCGTACACCTTTCGGTCGCACCGAAGCCTCTAAGGCTGGTTTCAATATATTCAATCCTTCACTACTATGTGTCATCATCTCCTCTGCTGACAATAAATATAGTGTTTGCTCTTTCACCATAAATAGAGGCACTTTCAGTTGAGGCGAAGAAAATCGTTTATTCCACGTTCCGTCAACCACACTAAGCATATCAAGTACTCCTTGTGGAGTCTTAGGGAACACCTTTTGTAATTCTTGCTGACTGGATTCTTTTACACCTTTCCATTCTTTTTGCATTTTCCGCCATATAGGTTGGATAAAGTGGCGATAAGGTCGAGTCATTTGATTCATATAGTATTCTTGGACAGTCATCTTTGAATCAATGATTTGCACATTAGCTTGTAAAACCAAGCGGAAAATATCTATGCACGCATCAATAGCTTCCATAGCTAATTCTTTATCAATAACATAATAATACAAAGCCACTTTATGAGTATCTATATCTATGACAAAAGCACTAAATACTTGCACACTACTAAGCAACGCAAGTGTTTTTTCATGAAACCGCTTTGCAAAGATGTGGGTGACCATAGGATTTTGATCTACCTCAGGGCTAAAACCCACTTTAATCACATGCAATCGCCCTATCCGCTTAATCACCTTATCATTCTGCCACAATCCACTACCTAACGGAAGTCCATGGTCTGAGAGAGTGGAAATAATACGATCTATAACTTTATTAGTATCTCGTGCACAGAATTCAAGATAGCAATGTTTAAAGAATCCCCGCGAGTCATAGTGTTCGCCATAGCCATACACTTCCCCTCCTTCCTGCAACTCCTCTTCTACAATCTGCACTAATGTTTCTAAGGAAGATTCCTCAATATATGCAGGAATAACTAATTCATACACCTTGTCAGCCCGTCTATCTTGCTGTACCTTCGCTTTTTTTATCTTCTTTTCCTTCCTCTGTTTTTGAGTTCTTTTTTTCTTACCCATACCTTTTCCTATCTAGTATTCTATCTTATTAAGCTATTCTATATAAAAGGGGCATCGCCAACGCCATGCCCCTTTCCCACGAATTTATTCTTCTATACCGTCAAACAAAATTTGTATACTTTGCGTGCCCTCTGCATGGTGCGGTTCATCAATGTACACTGTAAATTGTTCTTCTGCATTTCTGCCCACTGTATCGCCATCTTTTAGCTCTTTCCCCGATGTCAGTACATAGTCCGCCACGCTAAGGATATAATTCCAAGCACGTTCTGGATCCCATGGACAATGCAAGAGTTCCACATTTAATTGGTCAAACACTTCCATGCCATCGGTGTACAAAGATAGGGTTCCATCTTCTTCAAAGTGGATATCCACCCACACGAGATTCGCCATAGGCAACTCATCATCTCGTAGGCGCTCTGTTTCTTCGTAGTACTTTTCTGGTTCATAGAGGACGCCGTTTGTATAGATTGCGGTAGTTCCTGTTTGCTGCGTTGCCACTGAAAGTAACTTCGACAGCAAAATACCTTCTTCTAATGGATTCCCCGTACCTTCTACGATACTGATCGCTACATGTCCAGTATGGCTTGTAAGTACTTCCAAGGCATTCTCAAAGAGATAATTCCGCAACGCCCCTGCTTCTACTGCTTGCACAACAGGCATAGCAAAGGCGAATGGCGCTATCACAACTTTCACATCATCAATGATTAAGAAGTGCGCATCTTCCATATCTGCTTCTTCTACAGATTCTACATCTTTCGTAGCCACCGCTGCCCGTACTTTCATCCCCTCTGGACTCGTTACGGAGGCAATATCCCATTGCGCCAGCAAATCTTTTTTAAATCGCTCCACATCAAAGGTGGCATTTTCTAACAATACCATGCCCATACATCCACGTCTACTAATCATAGGACCCATACCATGTTCCATCATAGTTTCAGCTAGGCTAGCCATGGTACTAATCATGAGCTGATTATCTTCACTATCAAAGTCCAATGTTTCTATATTCAAATTCATGGTCCGTTCCATGACACTTTCTATAATGGAATCTGCTAAATTGCCAGATGTGTCTTTCATAATTTGTAACAAAGCGTGACTGAAAGACGGAGCCAACACCTCTAGCATATGTGTATCCCCATCGTAATAGAGCACTTGTCCTACATGTCCCGATTTGGTAGGGTTATAATCAAGGTAGAATCGCGATGCCTGTTCCCCTTCCCCAGTCGCTGCAAATAAACATAGATTCCAACGAGAAGAGGCCGCCCGTACTTGTGCTGGTTTTTCATCAGGCCCTAATATATCCATCTCTCTCGTTTCCCTACCATGCTCATCAAATTCTAGTATTTGACGCACTGACAGTAAGTAGAATCGTTTGCCTTCGTAGAGGAACATAGGGAATGTGACCTTCATCGATGTGTATTCCTGTTGGTACGTACCATTCACAATATTGAGCAAGAAACTAAGTCCTTCCGGCGTATCTGGATAACGTCGCAACAATTGCATCCACTCTTGCGAAGAGATGCCTTTCCATTCGTTTTGAATAGCAGACCACAAGTCAGGCACTAACCCACGATATACACGAGATATGTCGTTCAGATACCGATCATGAATGGTATGCGTTGAATCCACAACCTTGATAGTCGCCCCTTTGCCTAATTTATGTTTGTGAAGGTGCTTTTCAATAACCTCTAGCGCCAAGTCTTTGTCTGCCACATAATACGTAAATCGCACTTGTTCTGCCTCAGGTTCAATAAAATTGGCACTAACCACAACATTTTCTCCTAAGGCCTTCATAATCGTCTTATCTAATCGTCTGAACTGTTGTGCTACTCCTAGGGCCCCATCCAATGTAACATACACATGATGCAAGTTTCCTAGGTCAGCCACTACCTCTCCATCTCGACGAATCTCGGAGCCACAGGGAATACCTAGTTCCTCTAAGGAAATCAACACCTCTTGTAGCAGTTCCGGAGCATCCTCCAAGGAAAAATAGAGCAGGCAATGGTCTACTTCTCCATTGTCCTTATACACTGTTTTCCCTGGGCTCACCTCTCCTACACCATGCACTTTATGTTCTATCAAGATTTCTAATGATCCTCGACACACCTCATCAAATTGTGCGGGAATATATAGTTCATACTGGATTTGTTTGTTCTTTGCTTCTGTTGTCATATCTCTTAGTTCTCCACTGTACTCATTGTTTCTACACATGATTACCACTATGTGGTGTCTCTCTTTCACAACTTGCTTCATCCAAGAGAGTCACAGAAATCGGTAGGGATTGCAAAATTTGTACCGCTAATGCACGGGTTGATTCAGTGGTGCGCACCATGCACAGCCCTTCCGCATTGACCGTTGTCATGACCCCCACATATTCATAGCCTTCTAATATACGATTCACATAATTCGTATGCGTTCGGTCAATCTGAAAGTACACATACTGCGGATCATAGACAATGTCTTGTTCTTGCATCCTTGACCTCCCTAGTTCATTACAAACTTATTTTTGTTTTGTTTCCCGGCGCATCATGGAGTATTCTTCCAATGGTGTGTCGATATATAGTCGTAATTTCATTTGTGCATGTTTTGCCACATCAATGTCATTGCCATCTTCATCAGTCATACGTGTGATAACGTGTTTCACCAATGGTCCATTTGGTTGGCAGAATTCTACTGTTTCCCCGACTTTGAAATTGTTGCGTTGTTCCATGTAGGCATAGCCTTCTTCTGCATTGTATCCTTCTACAAGACCGATGAAATCATGGGTTTGCGTATTGGAAGATTTGCCGTAGTTTTGCGCTTCTTCTCCCGGTTTTTCCATAGCAAAGGCTTCTGTGTATGGTCGGTGCGAAATTTTTTCTAATTCCGCATACCATTCATCACGTACATACCAATCGTCACCTTCTTCTAAGAATGTATCGATAGCTTCGCGATACACTTTAGACACAGTCGCCGCATAGTGCACAGATTTCATACGGCCTTCGATTTTCAAGCTATCTACGCCGGCTTTGTACAATTCAGGGATGTATTTTAACAAGCATAAATCTTTAGAATTAAAGATGTATGTGCCATGCTGGTCTTCTTCGATTGGGTAGTATTCGCCAGGACGGTTTTCTTCTACCAAATTGTATTTCCAACGGCATGCTTGTGTGCAAGCACCACGATTGGCATCACGGTTCGTCATATAGTTACTCAACAAGCAACGACCAGAATAGGAAATACACATAGCACCATGGACAAAGGCTTCAATTTCGATGTCTGACTTTTCGCGCATAGTCTTAATGTCTTCAATGCTCACTTCACGGGCTACTACCACACGAGCTGCCCCTTGTTCTTTCCAGAACTCCGTTGTCAAATAATTTGTTGTATTTGCTTGCGTGCTCACATGCAATTCCAAGCCTGGAGCCACACGTTTAGCTAACAAGAAAATCCCCAAGTCAGCTACAATGATGGCATCTACCTTGATACTTTCCAAGAATTGTAAGTATTCCTCTAAGCCTGTTAAGTCCTCATTGTGAGGAATAATGTTACAAGTGACATAGATTTTTTTGCCATGGCTGTGTACAAACTCTACGGCCTCTTTCAATTGGTCATTGTCAAAGTTCGAGCTTGCAGCGCGCAATCCAAAGGCACGACCAGCACAATAGACGGCATCTGCTCCATAGCGGATGGCCATTTTCAATTTATCCATATTACCAGCGGGTGCTAGTAATTCCATATGTCGTTTCATCATGATCTATCCTTTCCATACACTGACACTCATGCCATCCCCCATAGGGTAAATGGTGGTGTTATAGTGTTCTTTTTGTTCTACATAAGTTAAGTATTCTTGCAAGCGTTTCACAATCGTTTTAAAGCGGCGTGGCGGTTCTTTATCGCCCCGCACATAGCCTCGGAATAGCACATTATCTGCTAGTACCACAGCCCCTTCTGCCAGCTTCGGTTCGATCAGTTCTAGCTGCTTTAAGTACTGCCCTTTGGGACCATCTAAGAACACTAAGTCAAAAGGTCCTTCCACAGTCTCTAATAATTCCGTAGCATCACCTTTTAGTAAGGTGATTTTTTCCGCATAGTCCGATTGTGAAATAAAATGGGTTGCCATTCCATGGCGCACATCGTCTAACTCCATGGTGATTAGCTGCCCTGCTTTGTCCATATGTTTTGCCAACAGCAACGAAGAGTAGCCGATAGCAGTCCCAACTTCTAAGACCCGTTTCGGTTTGTACAAGCCGATTAAGTCTTCAAAGAGTTCTACTTCCGATTCTCGCAAAATTGGCACATCATGCAAGAGTGCATAAATGCGTTGTTCATTTAAAATCTCTTTAATCTTCATAAATTTGATCCACTATTTTCAAATGTTCCTCATAGGTTTTCGTGAAATGATGGTGCCCCTCTTTGTCAGCTACAAAGAATAAGTAATCTGTATCCGGTGCGTAGAGAACAGCCTCCATGGATTTAATGCCTGGGTTGGCAATGGGCCCCGGTGGCAATCCTTTATGAAGATATGTGTTATATGGGCTTTCTAACTTTGTATCTTCAATGGTAATCAGCGGTTTTGGATAGCCTAGAATGTATTGGATGCTGGCACAAGATTCTAGAGGCATCCCCGTTTTTAAGCGCTGACGGAATACGGCTGCAATGATTGGACGATCTTCATCGAACTTCGCTTCTTTTTCCACCAAGGATGCTAAGGTAATAAACTCAAAAATAGTCATCCCTTGTGCCTCAATATCTTGGCGCATTTTCGGTGTCAATTGACGATTCATTTCATCCGCCATAATGGCCATCACATCTTCCGCTTTACTACCTACAGGAATTTCGTAGG
>CAUUJQ010000057.1:0-6771 GCA_963545445.1 uncultured Veillonella sp.
CAAGGAATCGATATGACCTTCATGGATAACGATACCATCACGGATTAAGCGAATTTCAGAGTTATTCGTGATTTTACCTTCTGTTACATAAGAACCAGCTACGATTGCTTTCGGTGTAGAAATCACTTGGCGCACTTCTGCACGGCCTAGGATAACTTCTTTAAATTCTGGAGTTAACATACCACGCATAGCGGCTTCGATTTCATTGATTGCATCATAGATAACACGGTATGTACGAAGGTCAACACTTTCTTTTTCAGCTTCTTTACGTACATTCGCATCTGGACGCACGTTAAAGCCGATAATAATCGCACCGGATGCAGAGGCTAACATCACGTCAGATTCGTTGATAGCACCTACTGCACTGTGGATAATATTGATGCGTACTTCTGGGTTTTTAATGCCCTCTAAAGATTGGCGTAAAGCTTCTACAGAACCTTGTACGTCACCTTTAATAATAATATTTAAGTCTTTCAATTCCCCTTGTTGCATTTGATTGAACAAATCATCAAGAGTGACTTTTGTTTTCGCATTCATTTCTGTAATGCGTTGTTTTTCAATACGTTTTTCCGCAATGGAACGTGCTTCGTTGTCGTCAACAGCGAACATCACTTCCCCTGCCAATGGCACGTCGGACAAGCCCAAGATTTCCACCGGCATAGATGGACGAGCCACTTTCACTTTTTCCCCACGTTCATTGGTCATAGCACGTACTTTACCGTAGGCTACGCCCGCAAGGATGGTTTCCCCTACGCGCAAGGAACCTTTTTGTACCAATACAGTACATACAGGACCACGACCTTTGTCCAATTGTGCTTCGATAACGATACCTTGCGCCTTACGGTTAGGGTTCGCTTTCAATTCTTGCACTTCTGCAACCAGCAAGATTGTTTCCAATAGGTCTTCAATACCTTGACGTTGTTTCGCAGACACTGGAACCATGATCGTATCGCCACCCCACTCTTCTGGCAACAAGCCATGTTCGGACAATTGTTGTTTCACATGGTCAGGGTTAGCACCTGGTTTATCCATTTTATTGATAGCTACGATAATTGGCACTTCCGCAGATTTCGCATGGTTGATGGCCTCGATGGTTTGTGGCATTACACCGTCATCAGCAGCTACAACAAGGACTGCAATATCCGTAGATTGAGCACCACGTAAACGCATGGCTGTGAAAGCTTCATGGCCCGGCGTATCTAGGAATGTAATTTTATTACCTTCGTAGCGAACTTGGTACGCACCGATATGTTGCGTAATACCGCCCGCTTCAGAGGCTGTTACATTAGTAGAACGAATCACATCCAATAAAGACGTTTTACCATGGTCAACGTGACCCATGATAGTAACAACTGGTGGACGAGGTTGTAAGCTTTCTGGGCTATCTTCGATTTCAATGATTTCCGTAGGGTCTTGTTCAGGTTCTACTTCTACTACTTCTACACCGAAGTCCTCTGCCAATACCATCGCTGTTTCCACATCGATTTCTTGGTTGATCGTAGCCATAACGCCAAGCATCATCAATTTTTTGATGATTTCAGATACTTCACGGCCCATTTTTTCAGCCAATTCTTTAACTGTTAAAGGACCCGATAGTTCGATAGATGTAGCGATAGCTGCTTCTGCCTTACGACGCTCTTCTTCCTTTTGTTTAATGTGTTGCTCATTACGTTGTTTTACTTTATTTTTATTTTTTTGCAATGCAGAAGATACTAAGGATTGAGTACGTTCCCCTTTTTTGCCTTTTTTATCTTTTTTATTGCGACGCTCGTTACGATTCTCATTGCGATGTTCAGATTCAAAACGACGATTTTCTTTTTGACGATCTGCTTCACGGCTCGCTTGACGGTCACGACCTTCTGGTTTTGCCGTCATCGCTGGATCCACTTGTGGAATCTCTAAGCGACGTTCACGGCGTTGTCCATCATTGCGACGGTCGTTATTACGGTCATTATTGCGATCATTGCTGCGGTCAAAACGGCCTCCATTATTAGGGCGATTACCGCCATTGCGGTTATCTGGACGTTGGTCGTTGCGACCTTCTGGACGACGACCATCACGATGTTGACCATTGCGTTGATTGGAACGAGAATCCCCTTGTCTATCATTGCGGTTATCTCGTTGACCATTGTTTCTACCATCTCGATTGAAAGAACGATCTCGCTTTTCACCACGATCATTACGATCATTACGGTCGTTGCGGTCGTTACGATCATTTCTGTCATTTCTATCGTTTCTGTCATTGCGATGATTGCGATCTTGTCGAGGGCCACGGCGTTGATCCCCTTGCTCATTGCGATGATATTGATGGACTTTCTTTTGTGGTCCTTTTTGTGCATCTTTTTGATTATCTTTTGGTGCCGCCTCTTGAGATGGCTTAGTGCCTTTTCCTAAGGCTTGTTTGATGATAGACAATTGTGAATCCTCCACTGTACTCATGTGACTTTTCACTTCCATATTATTTTGTTTTAAAGCTTCAAGAACTGCTTTATTTTCTACACCTAGATCTTTTGCAACTTCATATACTCTTTTTTTGGACATCTACATTCCCCCTTTACTGATTCTTATCTATTTCAGCTAGCAAGGATTTAGCAAATCCAGCATCATTTACTAATATAACTGCTCGCATTTCTTTTCCCAATGCTCTGCCAAGTTCTTCCTTTGTACCTACCAAGCGCAAAGGAACCTTGTACGTTTCGGCTAAGTGTATATATTTCTTCGCATTATTAGGGGCACAATCTTCCGCCATAATCAACAACGGATAGGACTGCCGTTTTACCGACCGTTCCACTACAAAATCGCCGGATAGCAAACGACCTGCTCGTTGTGCTAACCCTAATATATTCAACACTTTTTCTTTATTCATGGGATATTTGTTCCTTTAAAGATTCATAAATTTCTTCTGAAACTTTATGTTTTAACGAACGCTCTAATCGCTTTGCCTTATAAGCCATATCTAAGCATTCTACCTTCGCTTCCATGTAGGCGCCCCGACCAGGTGCTTTCCCAGTAGGATCAATGGAAATTTCTCCCGTCGGACTCAATACAACACGAGTCAACTCTTTCTTGGGATAAAGTTCTCCGCATCCCACACAAATTCGCATAGGCTGAGACTTCTGTTTCATATTATTCGTCATCTCCAAACGCATCTAGAGAAATCATATCCTCTGGCACCGCTTGAGTTTCCCCAGCTTCAGCTGCTTGCGTTTCACTCTTAATATCAATTTTCCAGTTTGTTAATTTCGCCGCTAATCGAGCATTTTGACCTGCTTTACCGATGGCTAGTGAAAGTTGGTAATCTGGCACTACTACAGAAGATGTTTTTTCTTCATCACGAGCCACTACGCTCACCACTTTCGCTGGACTTAAGGCGTTGGCAATATACACCGCAGGATCTTCATCCCATTTCACGATGTCGATTTTCTCACCATGCAATTCATCCACAATCGCTTGTACACGCTGTCCTTTAGGACCTACACAAGCGCCTACTGGATCCACTTCTTCTTCGCGGGATACCACAGCAATTTTAGAACGCATGCCTGGTTCACGAGCCACAGATTTTAATTCCACTGTACCTTCTTCAATTTCAGGCACTTCTAATTCAAACAATCGTTTCAATAGGCCTGGATGAGTACGAGAAATCATGATTTGTGGGCCTTTTGTGGTCTTTTTCACTTCCACAATGTAGCATTTAATGCGGTCACCCACAGCATAACTTTCACTAGGAATTTGCTCGGATACCGGTAAAATCGCTTCTGTTTTACCTAAGTTGATGAATACATTGCGACCTTCAATGCGCTCTACCAAGCCTGTCAAAATGTCGCCTTCCCGATTGGAATACTCATCATACACAATATTTCGTTCTGCTTCTTTCAATCGTTGAATCAACAACTGTTTTGCCGTGTGCGCTGCACTTCGACCGAAGTTAGACGGCGTTACATCTACTTCGATAATATCGCCAATTTCCATACGTTTATCTAAGGCACGAGCATCTGCTAATGAAATTTCTAGTTCATCATTTTCAGGAATCTCTACAACAGTTTTCTTTGCTAATACTTTGTAATCCCCTGTTTCACGATTGAAATAAATATACGCCTCTTGATTCGCTCCTACTTCTTTGCGATACGCTTGTAGTAAAGCAACTTCAAGAGAATCAAAAATAACCTCCGGTGCCACACCCTTTTGCTTAGTAACTGCTAAAACCGCTTGTACTAATTCTTGACTCACTGGTTTCCTCCCTTAAAAATCTAAATGTAATCGAATCTGTGCAATCGCTGCACGTTCAATGGAAATAGTTTCCTCTTGAACCTGAATCGTAATAGCTTCTTCAGAAAACCCTTGTAAGGCTCCTGTATATTGCTTTTTACCATCAATTGGTTTAAACAATTGAATATCCACATCTCTACCATGGTAGCGGACAAAGTCTTTGTCTTTCTTTAACACTCTATCCAACCCTGGGGAAGATACTTCTAATAGATAGTTTTCTTTAATTGGATCTTTTTCATCGAGCATTTGGCTTAATTGTTCACTGACCATTTGGCAATCATCTAAATCGATGCCCCCCTCTTTGTCCAAGAACACGCGCAAGTACCATTCGCGCTCATGTACATATTCCACGTCCACAAGCTCCAACTCCGTAGACTCTATAATCGTTTCTACTACACCGGACACAAATTCCTCTACGGCGTCTCGTTTCATCTTATCCCCTCCTTACAACAGTATAAGAGAAAGAGTGAGCCGCAGCTCACTCTTTTAATAGATTCTATAAAAGTTACCTCTAGTATATCATAATTAGAAGAAAATAGCTACAGTAAACCATTACGTTTTAAGGCTTCTTCCCATTCTGGTTCTTTAAAGCCTACTAACACAACATCATCCAATACAAGAATTGGGCGTTTTACTAACATGCCATTCGTAGCCAATAAAGCTAGCTTTTCATCATCTGTCATAGTCGGTAATTTGTCTTTAATACCTTCTCCGCGGTAGATTTGTCCAGACGTATTAAAGAACGCTTTAATATCGCCTTTTTTGCTCTTAGGATACCAAACTCCTAACTCTTCCGCCGTTGGGTTTTCTTCTTTTATATCTCGATGGTCATAGCTGATGCCATGGTCATCTAAATATTTTTTGGCACGTTTACAAGTCGTGCATTTTGGATATTCAATATATAACATACGACTGCTCCTTGTTATACTGTCTTACTTTTCTACACCTAATTCTTTTTTTAATACCTGCAACAAAGGTTCTGTCATCTCGCTAGCAGCGAACACATACTCTTTTAACTTGCCACGTTCTTCGGCTACTTTCATAGCAGACACTTCAAAAGGATCCAATACGATGGACAATACAGGTGTCCGTTCCCATTGCGTCTCCTCTGTTAAGTATCCTGAAATACGCTCTCCTTCGTTCTCTTCAAATCGCTCTAAAGCAACGATAGGACAAAATTCGTACATCAATTTACGAACCACGAGCATAAAATGTTCTCTGTCTTGCTTAAACTGCTCCGCTTCTTCTCGGGTCATGCTAAAAATATCAACTTTCACACGATCTGTTTCACGGTCCATTGTCATGACATTAAGCTCCTTTCGCAGATAAGAACGCTATATAACAGCGTTTAGCCTCATAAATATCAGCCTTGCTCGTCACTTCCCAAGGGGCATGCATGCTCAACACAGCCACCCCACAGTCGATGACATCCATTCCGTACAGCGCCATAATATAGGCGATCGTACCGCCACCACCGAGGTCAACTCGTCCTAATTCTGCCGTTTGGTATGATACATTGTCTTGGTCCATCAAGTGACGAATGAACGCCATGTACTCCGCATTAGCATCGTTGGATCCACTTTTACCACGGGACCCAGTAAATTTATTAAACACCACACCACGACCTAGGAAAGCAGAATTTTTCTTTTCAAAAGCACTGGCATAGAGCGGGTCAAATCCAGCACTCACATCAGAAGATAACATGCGGCTATTCGACAAGGTGCGACGCACAGCTAGTGGAGATGTATGGCTCATAGCTTCCAACAGTTCTGCCATAAAGTTTTCAAAGAAACGAGATTGCATACCTGTAGCCCCTACGGAACCAATTTCTTCTTTATCCACTAATAAGGTACAAGTAGTACGACTCACATCCTCTGTTTCCAACATAGCCACCAACGATGTATAAGCACACACACGGTCATCTTGACCATAGCCAATGATCATAGAGCGATCAAAGCCTAACTCTCGCGATGCCCCTGCTGGTACAATCTCAAGCTCTGCGGATAGAAAATCTTCTTCCTCAAAGCCATATTGCTCTTGTAACACTTGCAATACGTAAGCTTTGACGCCTTCTTTTAATTCCCCTTTCACAGGACGGCTACCAATGAGCAGGTCCAATTGTTCCCCTTCTACTACCTTACCTGCCTTTTTCTCCATTTGTTCTTGTCCCAAATGTGGCAACAAGTCAGTCACACAGAACACAGGGTCCGTTGGGCTTTCACCGATAGCAAGATTGATCACAGAGCCATCACGTTTAACGACTACACCATGGATAGCTAGTGGCATTGTCACCCATTGGTATTTCTTGATGCCCCCATAATAGTGGGTATCTAACAACGCCAAGTCGCTATCGATATATAACGGATTTTGTTTCACATCTAACCGAGGGGAATCAATGTGAGCCCCTAGAATATTCATGCCATTTTCAATCGGTTCTGTACCGATATTCACCAAAGCTACCGCCTTTTTCATGTGCACATAATAGACTTTGTCACCCGCTTTCAG
>CAUUJQ010000058.1:0-6748 GCA_963545445.1 uncultured Veillonella sp.
ATGTCTCTGACGATGTTAATGAAATTGTCCTATGACTATTTACTTTCACAGGGAATCATATAATAGGAGAAACTATGCAAGCATTTAGTGATAATCAAGTGGCATTGATCAGCGGCGGTACGTCAGGTATCGGGTTTGCCACAGCAGAATTGTTATTGAAACAAGGTTGGTGCGTGGTCATCAATGGCCGTAACGAATGGGATGGACAGGAAGCGGTGGTGAAATTGCGCCGCATTTCCTCGAAAGTGCGCTTTGTACAAGGCGATGTGAGCAAGGTGATGAATTGTCGTCGCATCGTGGAGGACACAGTTCGCCTATTTGGAAATCTCAATGCCCTCGTGACAGCTGCGGGATATTATGAAGAACGCCTCTTAGATGATGTAGATGAACAAAATTTTGACGAAATGTTTGGAACCAATGTAAAAGGTACCGTCTTTTTATGCCAGGCAGCAGCGCCCTACTTAAAACAAGTACATGGTAGTATTGTAACTATTTCCAGCGATGCAGGTTTGCAAGGCAATGTAGCGTGTACCGTATATGGCGCATCGAAAGGGGCCGTAGTGAGTTTTACCAAGTCACTTTCACTAGAAATGGCACCTCATCGTGTGCGCGTCAATTGCGTATGCCCAGGTGATGTGGATACATCCTTAGTGGCGAAACAATTAGCTAATGAACCGTCTGGAGATATTGTGAAAGCCAAGGAAGAAATGGCATTACACTATCCATTAGGACGGATTGCGCAACCACGAGAGGTAGGTGAAGTCATAGCCTTTTTACTCAGTGAGAAAGCATCCTTTGTGACCGGCGCCGCATGGACTGTAGATGGAGGATTAACTAGTTGGTAATTCTTAGGGAAATTTGATACAATAGGGGTAGTAAGTACATTGGCACTTAGTGTTTTGTGGAAAGTATAGGAGACGATTATGGAACAGTTGGAATACAATAACGACACATTCGTGCAAGCAACAAATGTAAGTCATCAAGTAGAGAGTATTTGCCGTTGGGGCGCGGCACGTGCAGCAGGGATTGCCGCATTGCCAAGCTTTACATATGCGGGATTATTGGCCAATGATGTATATATGGTAAGTCGTATTGCGCAAGTCTATGGCGTGTGCCCTGCCAAAGAAGGAGTTACTAGCTTTTTAGTAGGCCTTGGTGGCAGTGCTGTAGCAGCTTTGGTGTGCACGTTGGTGCCAACCGTGGTTCTTCGTGTGCCAGTGGCAGCAGCCATTACTTACGGTGTAGGTAAACTAGCTGCGCAATGGATCGAAGAAGGCATGCCAGTATGTCCTAACTATGAAAGTTATCGCCAACGTTTGGTGGAAATTTATGAACATAATAAAGAAACGGTGGTAACATTAGCGAATACACCACTTCGTGAGAAACCATTGGGCAATGAAAGTGCAGACTTCTTGAGCGATGTGAATGTATCCGGTAACGAATATTTAGCAGGGGCAAAAGGCTTTGCAGGATCTTTCGTATCCCCAGAAGTATTGGCGAATGTAGGAGCTGTGAAAGACTTAGCCGTAGGAGCTGTATCTATCTTGGCATCCACAGTGAAAGATACTATAGAAAAAAGTGGTAATGAAGAATTGATAGACAATGCTCGCCATGCAGCAAAAGGCGTAGGTTCCTTGTTAAAAATTATTGCTACAGAAGCCTTATCCTTAACAGGGGCTATAGCAGGTACATCGGCATCGAAAGCGAATGCCTATACACAAGCTGCTTATGCAAAAGCAGACACTGTGCGCCAAACATTAAACGATTCTTTACAAACTAAAGTAGAACCAGTGGTGGAAAAAGCAACAGCTGTGATGCAAGACGTAAAAGAGGCGGTAGAGCCAACGTTGCAACAAGTAAAAGATGTGGTAGAACCAGCATTACAACAAGTAGAAGAAAAAGCATCTGAGTTCACAGCGAAAGCTATCGACCAAGCGCAAGAAGCGGTGCATGACATTCGTGAAAAAGCAGAAGTAGTCAAGGAAAATGCTGTAGAATTGGCGGAACAAACCAAAGAAAAAGCTGTAGAATTGGCGGAACAAACTAAAGAAAAAGCTATCGAGTTAGCAGACCAAGCGAAAGATAAGTTCAAACAATAATCAGAGGTGTCAAAATTATGAATATTTTACAAATCCTTAAGTATGGAAAAACCTTTACATCTGATGCCTTTATGTCCACTGTGAATCGCATGGGCCGCAATATTATGTTTGCACGAAAAGCTGTTATGTTATATTATTGTTTACGTGATGAAGATACACCAGTATTTGTGAAAGCTGTCATCGCAGGTGCCTTGGGATACTTAATCTTGCCTATCGATTTTATCCCAGATAGCGTGCCAGGATTAGGCTGGGTAGATGATGTAGCTGTATTGGGCATTGCTATGAAAGTAGCCAATCGCTATATTAAGGCTAGCCATAAAGAACAAGCACAAAAATTTGTGCCTATCGGATCAATTGAGTAATGAGTAAAAGGGGCTCCTTGGAGCCTCTTATTGTATAGGAAAGGTAGTATACGATGATTTCTACATCATTGCGCGTCCGCTTTTACGAAACGGACATGATGGAGATTGCCCATCATACGAATCACTTACGATGGTTTGAAATGGGAAGAGTTGAATATTTTCGCCGTTGTGGCATCAGTCTATGGGACATGATGCAAGAGGGCATCGTCTTTCCTATCACAAAAGTGAGTTGTGAATATAAGGAAGTCGCTCGCTTTGATGATGTATTGCGGGTGGAATTAGAGGTAGCCTCTCTTTCGCGGGCCCAATGTACTTTCACCTATCGCATTATCCGTGAAAGTGATGGAGCCCTCATCTGTACGGGGGAAACGCAAAATGTATTTACCGCCAAAGAAACGGGGAAAATTATTCGTTTACCAGATGTATTTTTTAAACCTATGAAAGCCGTAGCAGAGGAGGAGTAGGGAATGTCGCCCATACAGAAGGAATTACCTATTGGAGTCTTCGACTCTGGCATCGGGGGATTATCTGTATTATCTGTGCTAGCACAGGAATTTCCAGAAGAAGATTTTATCTATGTCGGAGACAGTGCTAATAATCCAGTAGGAAATAGGCCTATCGAGGAAATTGAAATCATCGCCACAAAGATTGCAGAATTTTTAGTGGCTCAGCCGGTGAAACTGATTGTCATCGCTTGCAACACATTCTCCGTAGTGGCTTTGGATGCCTTGTCTAAACGATTTGATGTACCTATCGTAGGCATGTCTCAAGGGATTCACGATGCCTTACGTATCAAGGTGAAGCAAAAACGAAAGGGACCGTTAGGTATTATGGCTACGGTGGCGACCATCAATAGTCATAAGCATATGGATGCCGTGCACAGTTTAAAACCCCATGTGAAAGTGGTAGAACAAGGTTGTAAAGATTTGGCGGCTTGCATTGAAGAAGGTCATTTAGATGATGATATACTTCGGGCGTGCGCCAAAGAGTATGTACAACCACTGGTAGAGGCCAATGTAGAAGTGGCGATTTTAGGTTGTACACACTATCCATTAGTAGAACCCGTGTTGCGTGAGTTGGCAGATCATCGAATTTGCTTTGTGGACCCTGCGTGGGAAACGTCAGATGCTGTGGGAGCTATTTTGTACGGAGAAGACCTAGAGCAGACCAGCGGTCGCATAGGTACGATACAAGTGTGTGTCACCAGTCATGCAGAGCGAGTGACCCCCATCGTACAAGATATTTTCAAAGATGCTAGCTTAACAGCTAAGCTCATTACTCTATAGGAGGAAATATGTATATTTACACAATCATAGATACCCTAGTGTGGATGGCTTGTATTATAGCAGTGCTATATATTGGATTCCGCGTCTTTGCATGGCGCCAAGGCAATGAAGACATTGTGATTCTAGTCAAACGCCGCACCCCATTTGTAGTGGAAGATATTAGTTTTGATCAAGTCGTGCTGTCTACAGATATTCCCTTTGTGAATAAAGGAAAACAATACGGAACGATTATGGATATGTTCCCACGCCATCTATTGCCACAAGAGCAATTCGACAATGTGTCCATTCAATCGTGGTTGACAGATGCGAATCATGAACGCCACGATGGCTATTGGGAAGCTTTGATATACAAACAAAGAAAAGGTGGCACCATTCGTTTGCGTGTTGTTTTGACGGGCAAAAATGGTAATATCCGTAAAGATATTGTAGGATTCCCTGATATGCCAATCGATATTTATCATCAAGTGGTGGGCCGTGAGGCATACCGCATTTCCAAAACTAGAGTGACTCTAACGGCAGAAGAGTTAGAAATCGCTATGCGTAAATAGGAGGTAGTACCATGACAGAATTAGAACTTTTACCGATACCTACGCGCATTTTAACCAATAAAGATGATATCGTAGAGGCCATTGTAGAATTTGCAGGTCCTTACATTGGACCAGAAGATATTGTGTGCGTCGCTGAATCTGTAGTGGCCATTACACAAGGGGAGTTCACACGTCCCGAAGAGTTAAACGTATCTTGGCAAGCCAAATTGATGAACCGTTTCATTCATCCAGATGGATCCATGGCATCCATTTATGGCATGCAAGCGGCGATGGACAAAGAAGGGGAATGGAAAATGATGTTTGCCTTCCTCTGTGGCGCTGTTGCAAAGGTGTTTAAAAAATCTGGCGTATTTTACCAAATGGCACGTCATGCATCTTTAACAGATGACGTAACAGGTACCATGCCACCGTTCGATAAATGCATCGTCTATGGACCAAAACAACCTCATGCCGTGGCAGATGCGATCATGAAAGCAACAGGAGCCTATGGAGCGTGCGTGGCAGACGTGAACGATTTGAAACGAGCAGCGATTTTGGGACATAGTCGTGGATTGAAACCGCAACAAATCGCACAAATCTTAATCGATAACCCATTTGGCAACGATAGTCAAATGACGCCGATTGTAGTAATTAAAAATTATGCCTCCGTATCTGCGCGCAGAGGATAATACAGTACGGCGTGATTCGTCAACAAAAAATTGATACTCACACTTGCAAATTGTGGCGTATCAGCGTATACTGAAAGAGAACTTTGGGGAGCCTTAGAGCTGAGAGTAAACGAATGTTTTGACCCATAACCTGATTTGGATAATGCCAACGTAGGATAAGTTTGATTCGTCATACCGAGGACATCCAAAAGGATGTCCTTTTTTTGTATCTTTCATAGGATGGTATATCCCATAGAGGTACAGACTGGAGGTGCATCATCGTGGATGTACTAGTGGAACAGAATAGTGAGACGATAGAGTGCTACAGCATGAAGGGGCATACCACCGCGGGTATGGTTTTTCGTGCTGTTTTTTTATACTAGAGGTAACAAGAGTAAGGATGTAGAACAACTCTTAGAAGGCTAGTTTGATGAGTGTGATATGGCATAGGCTATAGTGAGGAGGATACGATGAAAGTCAATGGAACTAGTTATGAGTATGCAGGGCAAACGGTACAGGAAGTGCTGCAAGACTTGGCGTTCCGCATGGATCGCATTGTGGTGGAATACAATGGAAAGATTTTGTCTAAATCAGATTGGGAATCCACTCGTGTGAGCCCAGCAGATACAATGGAAGTAGTGACCTTTGTAGGAGGTGGCTAAATGGAGACATTAAGCGATAAAAAAGTACTCCTCATTGGTGTAGGCGGTGTGGGATCTCATGTGGCAGTGGCATTATGTCGTGCCGGCATTGGACAATTAGAAATTGTAGATTTCGACGTAGTGGATGAAAGTAACTTAGGCCGTCAGTACTACGATGTAAACGATGTAGGCGTATTGAAAGTAGAGGCCATGAAAGGTCATTTGAACCGGATGAATCCAAATTGTGAAGTCATTACCCACAACGAACGGTTATCGCCAGAACGATTAGAAGAATTAGTAGATGGCCATGATATGATCATCGAGGCAGTGGACCAAGCGGTGACAAAAGCATGGATGACAGAAGTCATCTTAACGCACCCTTCAGAGCCTTTGTTAGTAGGATGCTCTGGTATGGCTGGTTGGGGAGACAGTAATGGTATCCGCCGTGAACGAAGACACCATCGTTGGTACCTCTGCGGTGACGGTGTGAGCGATATCGATTCCATCGGTAAGATTACGGCTGCTCGTGTTATGGTGTGCGCCGGTCATATGGCGAATGCTGTTATCCAATTATTACACGGAGAAGATATTGATTAAGGAGGTCATGGTATGACACGTTCAGTACGAGATATGGAAACACAAGATACATGGAACTTAGGTGGACATACGTTTAAGTCACGATTTATCTTAGGGTCAGGCAAATTTTCTATCGACTTGATCGAGGCCGTGTTGGAAGAAGCAGGGGCAGAGATGATTACCCTAGCCCTGCGCCGCGCAGTAGGTGGTGAAGTGGAAAATATCCTTGACGCCATTCCAAAGGATACTATTTTAATTCCCAATACGAGCGGTGCCCGAGATGCAGAAGAAGCAGTGCGCATTGCGAGACTTTCACGGGCGACAGGATGCGGAGATTTCGTGAAAGTAGAAATTATGAAAGATTCGAAATACTTGTTGCCACACAATGGAGAGACCATCAAAGCAACGGAGATATTAGCGAAAGAAGGATTCATCGTATTGCCATATATGTATCCAGATTTGGAAGTGGCTCGCGATTTGGTAAATGCCGGTGCCGCTGCGGTGATGCCCTTGGCAGCGCCTATCGGATCCAATCGTGGATTACAGACGAAGGAATTTATCAAAATCTTAGTAAATGAAATCGATTTGC
>CAUUJQ010000059.1:0-6726 GCA_963545445.1 uncultured Veillonella sp.
TATGCAAGTCCATTGAATCCCTCGCATTATTCTCAATTATTTATTCTCATTTTCTATTTGAGAATAATTATATTATCAATTAGTTTGTTCTGGCTGATCTGTAATTTGGCGCTTTAACTTGAATACTTCAACTCGTTTATGATCTTCTTCCGTATGTTCCACCAAAGAACTTAAGTCCACTCGTAGCTGTTTGGAAATAATATAAATCACTTCCAATGTAGTCCCTAACGAGCCCCTAGCACACTCAATTTTTGCCAGATAACTGGGACTAATACCACATAATTTAGACATTTCTTTCTGGGAAATACCCTTACTTCGTCTTACCCACGCAATTTTCCTACCTAGGCACACACAAAACTCATCATACCCAAGTGCGGATGTGTTGACTCTCACATGTTGTGTCATATCCATACACCTCGATTACTCTCGATCCACAACCTCTGTCGTTTTGCCATTAAACTTATATGTTTGCTAGTCCAATTAATAGCACCCCTGCTACGATCTCGACTAGCCTTTCTACCTGTATTATATACAGTCAAATTTCATAAATCAAGCATGGATTTACGTTCTCGTGAAATTTATGCACCAAGGCTAGATTTATAACCATTCTTTTCATTCATCAAGAGCATCTTCATTTTACTTATGCTCCAATAGCACTTGTCCGGACCGCTGTACTGTTACCTCTGTATGACTTTCATCATTCCACGTAGACTGAGACGTCGCTCCTGTATCGGTAATGCGTACTGTTTCCGATGTACGCACCGATGGCTGACGTTTCGCGAGTTCCCGTGACTGGTCTTTCATAAGTTTCCCTGACTGACCATTCATAGGGTCCGGTAACTGATCTTTCATCAAATTCCCTAACTCCTGTTGGTACAGTGTTTCTAATCGTTTTACATCCTCTACAGATAGTTCTGCATCTGGCGCCAACAAAGATGGCAAGGTAAAGGCTTCCTCCAATCTTAAAGAACGATTGATTGCCTCTGACAGGTCTTTTCCTTTTTTGGAATTGGTATTCTCCTTCCGTTCAGGTAAGTATCCAAATCCATATATCCACTGTTTCAACGTGTCTAAATCATATTTGTGAATGTCATCATAGTCCATGGTAATCACATAGCGATGGGTAGGGTCATCTTTCATAATCATATCTAGGGTAAATCGCACCTTTGGGCCGTCCGGTGTTAGTTGTACAGACCGATCCCAACGGGCCGCCGTCATATCCTCACGAGATAACAAGCCCCCTTCCAGCTGCACATATTTCTCAGACACATGCGGATCTTCCCGACGCCAAATCGCCATATACTCCTCATCAGTCATCCCCTGAATAGGCTTGTCATACCACGTCGTATTCCACAATTCTTGTGAAATCCCTTTCGGCGGCACATTATCTCGTCTCGTAATCATCACCGTTGTTCCCTCGTCAAGGTCAAGCAAGAGGCCCACCATGTGCCCACTATCCGTAGGCAACACCTTATCAATCCAGTGAATATCTTTGACGCCCTCAGACATGGATAGCTGAAAATGGCCCGGTTCGTGGGTCATAAAAGTCCCCTTCGTCTGCACCGCTGTATCCTTCGCCACGCCTACCGCGCCTGTGAAAGCCACCATCGCTATGCCACAGGCAAGAGTTTTCCACCATTTCTTGCCAATTTTGTTATGTTTCATATGTATTTCCCTTTCTTTTAATAAACATATTTCTATACGACGATATTGCCATATTTCTAGGTTTTTGTATTTTTCTACATTTCTAGATTTCTAGTTTTCTATACCACTATACTTCTATACAAACTCCTGACTGGTTTCTTCTCTATCATTGTACCGCCCCATGTAGCTATACATTTAGTATATCACATCTCACTAGCAACAGCATTACATCTCTCTAACAACAGTATGACACCTCCCTAACAACAGTGTCACCTCTCTCTTGTAACACTATTATATCTAACGCCACTTTCATTCCCATAGGTAACCCCATCACTTAGATGAGCAAAAAAGAGAACCCACCGAAGTGAGTTCCCTTATATAGTATTATATTATATAGTTGTACTTCTTATAGTTTGTCCAACGCTTGTGCTAAGTCAGCAATGATGTCATCAATGTGCTCGATACCAATAGATACACGTAATTGTTCAGGTTTTACGCCTGCTTTCAATTGTTCCTCAGCATTCAATTGGGCATGTGTTGTGCTCGCTGGGTGGATTACCAAGGATTTCGCATCTGCTACGTTCGCAAGGTTAGAGAAAATTTGAAGAGCGTCTACGAATTTGATACCTTCTTCTTTGCCACCTTTTACGCCAAATGTGAACACAGCGCCAACCCCATTCGGGAAGTATTTGTCAGCCAACGCTTTGTACGGGCTATTCGGTAATTCAGGGTAGTTTACGTAAGCGATTTTTGGATGGTTCGCCAAAAATTCTACTACTTTACGAGTATTTTCTACATGACGTTCTACACGCAAGGACAATGTTTCGATGCCTTGGATAATCAACCATGCTGCTAGCGGAGTGATGGACGCCCCAGTGTCACGCAACAATTGAGCACGGACTTTCACAGTGAAAGGAATTGGAAGGTCGCCGTATACTAAACCATTGTAATGCACATCACCTTCCACGAATCCAGGGTAACGACCACTTGCTTTGTAATCGAACTTGCCACTTTCAACGATGACACCAGCGATCGTCGTACCATGACCGCCTAAGTATTTCGTTGCGGAGTGCACCACCACGTCTGCGCCGTGTTCGAATGGACGGAACAAGTACGGCGTGCCGAATGTGTTGTCCACGATAACGATGATGCCGTGTGCGTGAGCAATCTCAGCAATGGCCTCTAAGTCCACAAGGTTCGCACCAGGGTTACCAATAGATTCTACATAAACAGCTTTCGTGTTGTCGTCGATGGCTGCTTTGAACTCCTCTAGATTGTCTGGGTTCACGAATTTTGTAGTGATGCCGAAACGTGGCAATGTAGCACTGAACAAGTTGTACGTACCGCCGTACAATGTGGACGCCGCCACAATGTTATCCCCAGCGGACGCTACATTTTGGATCGCGTACGCAACCGCTGCAGAACCAGAGGCTACCGCAAGAGCACCAGCGCCGCCTTCTAATTGTGCCACGCGGCTTTCCAATACATCTTGCGTAGGGTTGCCCAAACGAGTGTAGATAGGGCCTGCATCAGTCAACGCAAAACGACCTGCCGCTTGCTCCGCATCTTTAAATACATAGGAAGTAGTTTGGTAAATTGGCACCGCACGGGAACCTGTTGCGTCTACTGTATGACCTGCATGTAGTTGTAATGTTTCAAATTTGTAATTGCTCATGTTAATATCCTCACTTTATCTTATATCTTTACTACTAAAATACTAGGATTAAATGACCCAGTCTTGTATATATGGTTCTACAATCTCCCTCGATTGTAACTCACTCACTTCGTATGGTGTTTCTTGGTATACATAATAGTTTAACCAGTTCGTATACAATATGGTAGACGCCGATCGCCATCGAATGATAGGTTCCTTCGTCGGATCATCATCGGGAAAGTAATTTTCAGGAATCTCAATGTCGCGCCCTAACTTTCTATCCCGGTCATACTCTTGAAATAACGTATCTCGATCATATTCCGGATGTCCGAAGATGAAAATATGTTATCATAAGACCTGGCAATACCAACACCAGTCTTGTCCGCCCGGACTAGCACTTCTAACTGCGGGTGGGCGTTGATTTCACGTTCACTCACCGTCGTATGCCGTGAATGTGGCATATAGAAGCGTTCATCTAGACCACGCATGAGCATGGGCTTACCATTCTGCACCTCTTGCTCGTACACACCGAATAACTTGCTTGGCAAATCTTCCTTGTGAATACCGAAGTGCTTGTAAATCCCCGCTTGGGCTCCCCAACAAATGTAGAGGGTCGAACACACATGGGTTTTGCTCCATTCCATAATCTCTGAAAGCTCGTCCCAATAGCTTACTTCCTCAAATGCCATTTGCTCCACCGGAGCACCCGTGATAATCAAGCCATCAAAGTATTGATCTTTGATTTCTTCAAAGGTCCTATAGAACGTTTCCAAGTACTCTTGACTCGTATTGTTCGCCGTATAGGACGCCGTGTACAGAAAGGTGACCTTCGTTTGTAACGGTGTATTGCTCAAAGCACGAAGCAGTTGAATCTCCGTCGTTTCCTTCCGTGGCATCAAGTTCACAACCACCAAATGTAGGGGTCGAATATCTTGTGACTCTGCCCGTTCCGAATCCATGACGAAAATATTCTCTTCTGAAAGTTTCCCTATAGCTGGTAATCCTTTCACCACTCGTATAGGCACTCGATCCACCTCTCTTTCATCAAAATCTGTGACGTAACGATGAATTAAGTATACTAGGATGTCCGCCTGATGTCAACAATATACGCACATTTATCCTTATACAGGATACATATTATTATCTATAGGTGAAAGCTATAACATAAGTAGGATATATGATAATTGCCAATATAGATATATAGAAAAGCAGCCATTCCTTAGAATCGCTGCTTTTTTTATTAGTTGTATGAAGTTGTAAACTTGTAAATTTGTAGCCTTGTAGTGCGTAAATAGTGCGGTGCACTGTTCACCTACCGATATCTGGCCTTGTGCAAAAGGCTAACGGTATTCTGCTGTCCCCGCAATGGCGGACATAAATGGTACAGTGTACCATTTACGCACAGATATCTGAATTATAGATAAAGGCTAACCTCATTTCTGAGTCCCCACAATAAGGAGATAATTCTAAAGATGCAGTCGCCACTGGTGGCAACGAAACCAAAGAGTTTCAGTCCCCGCAATGGGGAGATAATTCTAAAGATAATGGTTTCAATATCCAAAGTCTGTCCATCATGTTTCAGTCCCCGCAATGGGGAGATAATTCTAAAGGCTACTGAAACTACTAATAATTTAGTAGCTGAAGTTTCAGTCCCCGCAATGGGGAGATAATTCTAAAGTTAAAGGTTCTGTCTTGTTCTGCGGAGACTTCATGTTTCAGTCCCCGCAATGGGGAGATAATTCTAAAGATTCTCACTTCTGATATTAGTTTATAAACTAGGTGTTTCAGTACCAGGAATGGTGTGTTAATTATAATGTTTTTGTAATTTTTATTTTGTATTAGGTCTTATTGCCTAGAGTTTCAGTCCCCGCAATGGGGAGATAATTCTAAAGATCGCGTACTTCAGTACGCGTTCAGCCCCAACGTGTTTCAGTCCCCGCAATGGGGAGATAATTCTAAAGAAGATGGATTTTAAATGGTAAAAAGTGGAATTAATGTTTCAGTCCCCGCAATGGGGAGATAATTCTAAAGGTAGCTAATATTTTCATGGAGGCACTTATGAATAGTTTCAGTCCCCGCAATGGGGAGATAATTCTAAAGTTTAGTAGAAGGCACTTTAGAGTCTGTCTTTGAAGTTTCAGTCCCCGCAATGGGGAGATAATTCTAAAGAACAATCTTCCTAAATGGGCAGAAGTGCCATCAGTGTTTCAGTCCCCGCAATGGGGAGATAATTCTAAAGGTAAACGAGAGGAGGTGTTAAAAATCTGGTCGGAGGTTTCAGTCCCCGCAATGGGGAGATAATTCTAAAGACAAACCTATTCTTGTTAAGAATGATGGCAAGGGGTTTCAGTCCCCGCAATGGGGAGATAATTCTAAAGAAATGGGGCCTCCTCTTTTTTAACTATTGGAGACGTTTCAGTCCCCGCAATGGGGAGATAATTCTAAAGAAGAAAGAGGATCTATGGTATACATTGGAGTATCGTTTCAGTCCCCGCAATGGGGAGATAATTCTAAAGTTTTTGCGATCTCGGCTTCGGAGTTATCGGAGTCGTTTCAGTCCCCGCAATGGGGAGATAATTATAAAGGCCACGTGGGTCAGTTGGGTCTTGCGAGGCCTATGTTTCAGTCCCCGCAATGGGGAGATAATTCTAAAGATTAGGATATAAGGATAGATTTATCTACCTTGTGTTTCAGTCCCCGCAATGGGGAGATAATTCTAAAGGAAGCAGTAGCTACTGAAACAGCGGAAACACTTGGTTTCAGTCCCCGCAATGGGGAGATAATTCTAAAGAAAATAAAGAATTTTCTTAAGGGGCAAGCCCCTGTTTCAGTCCCCGCAATGGGGAGATAATTCTAAAGGTATGAACTGCCCAGGTCTGCTTCTGCCTGCAGGTTTCAGTCCCCGCAATGGGGAGATAATTCTAAAGTCCATGGTGCAGCGGCAAGCCTAAATTAGAAAGGTTTCAGTCCCCGCAATGGGGAGATAATTCTAAAGGAGTTGCTCCTCAATATATGGGTGGCCAAAACGCGTTTCAGTCCCCGCAATGGGGAGATAATTCTAAAGTTGATGGTAAACTCCATACTGCTATGAATCTTCAAGTTTCAGTCCCCGCAATGGGGAGATAATTCTAAAGCTCGTAAACATAAAGAGAAAGAAACTTTCTTCTCGTTTCAGTCCCCGCAATGGGGAGATAATTCTAAAGAGGGAGATCTCTCATTTTATCACTACCACCCTGAAGTTTCAGTCCCCGCAATGGGGAGATAATTCTAAAGTCCATAATTTAAATTTAAAAGCCCTTGTGGCTAGTTTCAGTCCCCGCAATGGGGAGATAATTCTAAAGTCTAGAGAAATTCACCACAAAAGGCAAATTCAAGTTTCAGTCCCCGCAATGGGGAGATAATTCTAAAGACTGTGTTAAACATTGTTT
>CAUUJQ010000060.1:0-6498 GCA_963545445.1 uncultured Veillonella sp.
GTGACATGGCAATATGTGTGCCGTGTGACTGGTGCTACTTTGGAATATATGTACCTAGATGAAACAGGCCATATCAAAGACGGGGAAATGGATAAAATTGACGCTTCTACGAAGATTGTATCCTTCGCCCACGTGAGCAATGTGCTAGGTATGGAATTTCCAGTGAAAGAATTGGTGGAACGTGCGCATGCTGTTGGGGCTATCGCTATCCTTGACGGAGCACAATCAGCGCCGCATCAAGCCATTGATGTACAAGCCTTAGATTGTGACTTCTTCGTATTCTCAGGTCATAAAATGTGCGCCTCTCAAGGCATTGGGGTAGTGTATGGTAAATATCACTTATTAGAAGACATGGATCCATTCTTATTTGGTGGGGACATGATTGAATATGTGAAAGAACAAACGACCACTTTCAATGAAGTACCTTATAAATTTGAGGCAGGTACACCGAATGCACATGGGGCGATTACATTAAAAGCTGCCATTGAGTATTTGGAACAATTTGGTATGGATGCCATCCATGAATATGAACAAGAATTAGTACGCTATATATTACCAAAACTAGCGGCTATGCCTCATATTCATTTGTTGGGCAGTGCAAATCCAGAAGAAAAGCATGGTGTGATTGCTTTCACCGTGGATGATGTACATCCACATGATGTGGCAACCATCATGGATAGTCATGGCGTATGCTTACGTTCTGGACATCATTGTGCGCAGCCATTAGGCGCGTATTATGGAGTGCCTGCATCCAACCGGATTAGTATGTACATTTATACAAAAAAAGAAGATTTAGATCAATTTTTGGAAGCCCTGAAAACAGTTCGACCAACCATGGGCTTGTTAGAGTAAGGAGAACAATACCATGGAAATGGATCAAGTGTATACGGAACTGATTTTAGAGCATAACCAAGATAAACGTAATAAGCGTTTGTTAGATGTGTTCACTGCTAGCGAGCATGGTCATAACCCAAGTTGTGGGGATGATTTAACATTGCAAGTGAATGTGGTGGACGGCATTGTGAAAGACGCAGCGTACACTGGTTCTGGCTGTGCCATCAGTCAAGCATCGGCATCTATGATGATCGATGTGATCACTGGAAAATCCTTGGAAGAAGCATTCCAATTAGTGGACCTTTTCTTAGGGATGATTAAAAAAGAAGTGACTGATGAGGAAGAGCTAGAAGCCTTGGAAGATGCCATTGCCTTGCAAAATATTTCCAATATGCCTGCTCGTGTAAAATGTGCAGTGCTAGCTTGGCATACATTGCGTGAAGCGTTAAAGAAATAAAAAGAAGGCTGCTACAGAATGATCGACATTCTTGAGCAGCCTTTTTTGTGTACGTACCAAAAAAGATAGGCCCCTTAGGACCTATCTTCAGTATTCGTATGTTGTGGGCTTACCATTGACCTTCTTGGTGCTCTTTCAAAAGTTTCACCACGCGAGGGCCACAGCCTTTACCACCGCAAGCACCAGTACCGGCGCTAGTGCGTTCTCTAATTTTGGGAAATGTGTCGCAACCGTCTAGGATTGCTTCCTTAATTGCTTTTCGTGTAATACTACGGCAAGTACAAACTTTTGTTAATTTATCTAAAATGGCCGTAGGAATTTGATTGTCTTCCATACTGTCCTCCTATATATAGAAACTTTTCTATATATAGTATACTCTGATAGGCTAGTATTGTAAAGGAAGTTTGTAGTGCTTTTGTAATAAGGAGTTATTATGATTTGTGTTATTTTTGATTTAGATGGAACATTGACGGATTCTCGGGAAGGGATTTTGAAATCCATAGAGCATGCCTTAACAACCATGAACCATCCTATTCCGGATGAAGCGACGTTGCAGTTGTTCATTGGTCCACCGTTGGCAGATTCTTTCAAAGAACATTGCCATATGAGCGATGAAGAAGTGGAAACGGCGTATAACTTTTTCAAAGAACGCTATGATTCTATTGGAAAATATGAAAATGCGGTGTATCCGCAAATTGAAGAGGCCTTGAAAGCCTTGCGCAAGACGGGGGCTTATGTTGGAATTGCTACGGCAAAACCAGAGGAACAGGCGAAGGATATTATCAAGCATTTTAAGCTAGATCCTTATTTTGAAGTCATTCGTGGGGCTAATCGTGAAGCTGGCTTAGTGCATAAGATAGACATTCTAAGGGAAGTGTTGCAGGACATGGACAAGGTGACAGAACAGAAATACAAAATCTCCCGTTGGTACATGGTGGGAGACCGTAAGTACGACATAGAAGCAGCGAAGGAATTGAACTGCGTCGCTATGGGCGTATCCTATGGGTATGGTTCCTTGGAAGAATTGGAATCTGCCGGTGCTGATTATATTTGTGAAAGCCCATCTGATGTACTGGTGAATATTGCAGTGGATACATTGTTATAATGTCTATGTTTTAGAGCACAATAGGTTAATATCTAAAAACCAATAGAGTTGTCATGTAATAGACGACTGGTACATATCAAAAAATATATAGATACAATACAAAGAGGCACGTTGCTGTGATGCAATGTGCCTCTATTTTGATTACCATATATTAGTTGTATTGTCTCCAACAACGTTGAACGTTCTAATCATTTCATAAAGATGATAGGCGTATATAAGATAGAGTTCCTCTAGATTTGTAGTCGTCCTTCAATCATGATAGGAACTTCTTTGCCGTCTTTGGTGGTGCCCATGATGTTCATCTTTTCGTGACCAATCATAAAATCTGTGTGCGCTAAGGACGTATTAAGACCTCGTTCACGGAGTTCTTCTTGAGATAATCCATCGCTATTGGCTAAGCAAGTGGGGTACGCAGCACCCAATGCCAAATGGCAAGACGCATTTTCATCATACAAGGTTTCAAAGAAAATCATATTGGATTGGCTAATCGGGGAGTAGTGGTCAACTAGTGCCACTTCTCCTAGGTAGCAGGAGTTTTCATCTGTTTCAATGAGATTCGTCAAATATTCACGACCTTGTTTCGCATCATAGTCTACTACTTTACCATCTTTGAAAGTAATGTGGAAATCTTCAATGCGGTTCCCATCGTAGATCAATGGTTTCGTAGAGTAGACAATACCATTGGCGCCTGCATGGTGAGGAGCAGAAAAGACTTCTTCTGTTGGGATGTTCGCATCGAAGATGATACCTTGTTTGGAAGCCTCTTTACCACCTAACCACAAGTGATTTTCTGGCATTTGCAAAGTTAAATCCGTACCATTTGGGCATGTGTAGTGCAAGGATACCAATTGAAGGTCGTTCAATGTCTTAGTGCGGGCAGCCAAGCGATCCAAATGGTTGGAGAAGGATTCTTCTTCTGGCACATGTTTCATACGGCACAATGTGAAGATTGTATTCCAGAGACGGTTGATTTTTTCTTCTTCTGTTCCTTCGTAGCCAAGTAAGTCAGCCCATGTGAGGGTCGCTACGGATGCGACGCACCAAGTTAGGGTAGAATCCATAATCGCTTCGTGATAAAATTTAGTTAACTTACCCATACTGCGAGAGGCAAGGGCAATTTTTTCGGATGGCACCCCTTCATAGGCAAATGGGTTGGCGCTAATCAAGGATAGGATACACGCATTGGAGTCGAGGATATGATGGTACATATCGCCAATCCAAGGTGCTGGGTTCGCTAAGACATCGTCTTTCACATGGGATAAGCGGGATTTGGCTGTTACTGTGCTGCGCCAGTTGATGTGCACATCTTTGGCACCTAGTGCATAGGCCTCATCCACGACGATGTATACAAAATCTTTGTTTTCCACATCGCCATTAATGACCAATAGTTGATCTTGTTGTAAATTGACGCCCTCTTGTAGCAACAAACGGGCATATTGTTGTAAATCTTCTTTCATAATACCTCCAATATATACTGTCAGGAAATTTTCAAGGATTTTTGCTATGTATGACGAAGTACCTTCTTAGAAAGGACGTGATACCATGCAACTGACGAAGGGAAAACGAAATGCCCTCATCCTTATCCTATTCCTACTATGTTTATGTGGTTACTATCTTATTATAGCAGATACGCCACTGAAAGGCGATGAAGAATCGTCAACATCTGAGGCACCGAAGATCGTGAACAAAGATGATGTACATAGTAAGGGCGATAGAGGGGGAGCCATTGCAACTGATAAAGAGGGGGATACGATTTTGGTCTATGTTACAGGGGCAGTGGAAGAACCAGGGTTGTATGAATTGCCACGGCCGGCGACGGTGAAATCTGCCATTGAGGCCAGTAAAGGCTTGTTGCCCTATGCAGATGTGAACCATTTGCATCTTGAGGAAACCTTAGATGAAAGCGCCCATATCCAAGTGGATTTCAACTTTCACGGGAACCCGGAAGAGTTATTGCGTAAGCAAAATATATCGATTAATGAGGCGGTAGAAGCAGATTTACAGAAGATTTCCGGTATAGGTCCTAAGATGGCCAAGAAAATTGTGGACTATCGCAAGGAGCATGGACCTTTCAAAAGTTTGGAAGAGTTGCGCCATGTGAAGGGCATAGGTCCAGCATTGTATAAAAAGATTGTAGATAAGGTGCGGTTATGAAATATTGGTTACCAAAGCCAATGGATATTGGCATTCATAGTGTATTAGGCATATTGCTGGGCATTAGCTGGGCTTTGCAATCACAGGAGATGGTCTCCTATCTCATGAGATGGTTGCAGTTCGTCAGCGTATTCGGCATTGTGCTCCATATGGGGTGGCGATGGTATACAATGAAACAGGACGAGGTGCGGCGTATCCTTGCCTATTTGGTAGGGCTCTTAGGGGTACTGAGTATCTTTGGAGGCATAGGCTATTGGCATACGAATCACAGTATTGATACCTATTATGAAAGTCGACCCTTTTATTACGGCACTGAAGGAGATTACTATGTACACATTACTAGTTCTCCACAGGAGACCGTCACATTAGAGGGTGTGATGACCATGGTGGATGGATCTATTGAAGGCTTAGCTGTCCGGAAAGATGGTAGAACAGAGCACATTCCTGCATCCGGAAATGTACGGATGTACCTAGAGAATGGGTCAGACTTGCACATTGGGGGACGCTATGTGATCGAGGGAGCAGTGAAACCCTTCTCCTATTATGAACAAAGCGGAGCTCTTTCTATGGAAGGTCGTCATATTAACGATGGTCTGCAAGGCAATTTGTACAATGGTCGTGTGCAGGGAACCTATGAGGTACAGCGTACCTTGGCTACTGCTGTGGACGATGTCATGTATGGCTTGTGGGACCAGTTAGACCAAGTCCATCATTGGGTGGCTCGACAATTTGAAGAGAATCTAGACCCTTCTGTGGCAACATTGGGTTCATCCTTAGTGTTGGGTGGACAATACGCCTTGTTGCCAGAGAAAACGGTGAAGCTATTTAGTGAAACTGGATTGATTCATATCTTGTCCGTATCGGGCTCGCATATTGCGCTTCTATTTCTCATCATCTCTACCATAGTCCAGCAGTGTTCCGTCAGCAAGCGCATGGAATTTAGTATCACCTGTGGCATCGTATTGCTGTATTGCACCATCGTGGGCTGGAGTCCGCCCGTTTTGCGGTCCGCTATGATGGGCCTACTCAGCGGGTACGTAGTCATGCATGGGGGAACGTACCGAGCCTTGCAGGCACTCTTGCTGTCGGCGTTGGCATTACTTCTGTGGAAACCGCTGTACGCCATCGATATTAGCTTTATCTTGTCCTTTGGGTCCACATTAGGGATCATTGGCTTACAACCCTATGTGTATCAACTATTTCCAGCGAATCCTATTTCAAAAGGGATATCCCTATGTCTATCGGCGCAAGTTCTCATCTTTCCCATCGAGCTCTACTATTTCCATATTCTCAGCTTTTTGAGCATCTTGTCGAATCTCATTGTAGGGCCATTGCTAGATTTTGCCATAGTAGGCGGACTTTGCTTGGCGGTACTGAATGTACTCTTTACCTTTGGACTAGGATGGTCTTTGCTTGGGTTTATACTGAAAGTCAGCGTATCTCTCTTATTTGCCATTCGCAATTTAGGGCTCTTGTGGTCCCCGCCGATGCCGATGTGGCTCCTATACACGTGGTATGTGAGTCTAGCCTATGTGTATTATCTACTAGCCATCGCAGAACCAGTGCGACTGAACCGCAATCGTTGGATGTCTGTAGCGGTGCTTTTCTTGGGCATGGTGCCCTATGCATTATCCTATGTGCGGACAGAGGTGAAAGTCATCCCTATTGCCATTTCCTCTGGACCTGCTTTCATGGTGTGTCAGACGGGCTTTCACAGAGAAGCCTATCTATACATCGATGCGAAGCAAGGGGACTTGTCGCCACGGTCCATGAAACAGTGTATCGACACTTTGCACCATATGGGGTTTAGCCATTGGAATGGTATCTACGTGGAAGGGTATCAGAAGTCCTACACACAGGTGAAACAGTTGGAGTCTACCTACAGCAAGGGGACGGCCTCACAGAGCTTAGACCTTCCTTGGCTACAGGTGAGGTACCAACAAAAATC